>JAFPRD010000105.1:0-4178 GCA_017401005.1 Lachnospiraceae bacterium | reverse complement strand
GTACGTCTTTGCAAGCTTATAAACAAAGAGACCAATATCCTTCTTCTTGACGAGCCCACCAACCATCTTGATGTGGACGCAAAGGATGAGCTTAAGAGAGCGCTTAAGGAATATAAGGGCAGCATCCTTATGGTTTGCCACGAGCCGGAGTTTTACGATGGGTTAGCCACGGAGACTTGGGACTGCTCGAAGTGGTCCAAGCTTATTGTTTAAAGACTAAAGTTTAGTGACGGCAGTCGGTCTTTCGCCGGCGAGTGATATGGGTGTTATATGGAAACAGAAAAGAAAGACAAGGAAAAACTCCTTGAAATCGCATACAAGATCATAGATGCGGCGCATGCAAGGATTTTACTGGATCTGCGCTTTCTTGAGGTTGCCATGGGCAATCTTTCATGGGAGCCCACCTTTGGAAGCTCTTCCTACGCCTGCGACGGAAAAAAGATTTATTTCGACCCGAAAAAGTTGGTGGAGGATTTCAAGTTAGATCAGGAATCTGTTGTTAATCTGTATCTTCATGAGATTTTTCACCTTGTTTTTCATCATAATTTCGAATATGAAAAAAAGAATGAAAAGGCATGGGATCTTGCTTCGGATGTAGCGGTCTGGACTGTTATGATGGAGCTCGATACCTATAAGGATAAGTCGGAAGCGGATGCGGAGAGAAGGCTTAAACTAAAGACCTTGAGAAAAAGATGTCCGCAGCTTTCCGCGGTAAAGCTCTATAAACTGTTTTTGGTAGAGCCCCCTTCCTACCTCGAGGAGGCGACTCTTCGAAGGCTTTTTTGCACAGACAGCCACGTTCTTTGGAAGGAACCGGAAAAGTATGAGATTTCCCTTGAGCAGTGGAAAAAGATCACGGAGCGTATAAAGGCAGATCTTAAGAGCTTTTCAAAAAATAAAGCTGGGGGAGAGAGCCTTGATCTTGAACTGGCGGAAGCGACCCGTGAAAAGCAGGACTACGGTAAATTCCTTAAACAGTTTATGATGCAGGGTGAGGCGATGCATATAAACGATGAAGAGTTTGATTATGTGTATTATACCTATGGTCTTGAAACATACGGAAATATGCCTCTTGTTGAGCCGCTTGAGTATAAGGATATTAACAGGATCAACGAGTTTGTTATTGCACTTGATACTTCCGCTTCCTGCAAGGGAAAGGTGGTGCAGGATTTCCTCCGGAAAACAGTCGGGATACTTCGGAGCGAGGACACTTTTTTCAAGAAGATGAATGTCCACATTTTGCAGTGTGACAATCAGATTCAGAGCGATACGAAGATAACCTGCGACGAAGATTTTGAGGATTTCCTTATAAACGGAAAACTGACGGGATTCGGTTCTACGGATTTTCGTCCCGTCTTTGAATATGTCGAAAAACTTCGAAAAGATGGGGAACTGAAGAAATTAAAGGGGCTTATATACTTCACCGACGGTTATGGAGTCTATCCCGGGGAAATGCCGGATTACAATGTTGCCTTTGTTTTTCTGGAAGAGGATGACAGAGCGCCGCAGGTTCCGGCCTGGGCCGCTAAAGTAGTTCTTTCGCCTGAGGATATCTTGTAGAAAAGATTTGCTGATTTACGGGCATTTGATTTATTTGGAGATTTGTGTTTTGAATACGGAAACAGACGTTAAAAGTAAGAGAAAGAGAAGGGGGAAAAGAACTCTTATCGCTGCGGGGACAGCGCTTTCTTTGATGCTGATCTTCGCGGTATTTTTCAAGGTTTATGTTATGGACTATTATCACGCGGACAACGTGATAATAGGTTCCGTTAAAAATGTATTTGACGGGAAGGTGCATACATACTCCAACGACGACGGAATGGTGTTCTTGCCTGCCTGTAAGGAGTACAAGGCTGTTATTGTCTTTTACCCGGGCGGGAAGGTTGAGTATACCGCCTACAGTCCTTTTATGTATGAACTGGCGGGGAGAGGGTATGTTTGTATACTGCCGAGAATGCCGGAAAATCTGGCTTTTTTAAGGATAGATGCAATTGATATGCTTGATAAATATATAGGAGACAACGCGGAAAGGGTTCAGGGGCTTAACTGGTATCTGGCGGGACATTCCCTCGGCGGAGTTGCGGCAGCTGCATATTTAAATGATTCGCCGGAAAGAGAATACGAGGGGCTTATACTTTGTGCTTCGTATACGACGCAGGATTTTTCGGACAGCGATCTCAGGCTTTTGTCGATCTACGGATCAAATGACAAGGTTTTGAATATGGAAAGCTATGAAAAAAACAGAGCAAACTGGCCTGCTGAGAGCGAGGAGATAATAATTTCCGGGGGGATTCATTCGTATTTTGGAAGCTACGGAATACAAAAGGGTGACGGACAGCCCGAAATGTCAAACGCCGAACAGATTAAAGAAGCCGCGGATCATATAGCGGACTGGGCTTATTAAGAGGAAGAAATATGAATATCAGGGATGCAAAAAAGTATATTGAGGATACCGTAAAGCTTTATCTTAAAAAGGATGATTTCGGAGAGTACAGGATTCCGGTCGTAAGACAGAGGCCGGTTTTTTTGCTCGGCGCTCCGGGAATCGGAAAGACCGCTATCATGGAGCAGATTGCGCAGGAGCTGGGTATTGCGCTCGTGTCGTACTCGATGACGCACCATACGCGCCAATCGGCACTGGGTCTTCCTTTTATCGAGCATAAAAACTACTCAGGTGAGGAATATGCCGTTTCCGAGTATACGATGAGCGAGATAATCGCATCGGTCTACGAGACGATGGAAAAGAGCGGTATCAGAGAGGGAATACTTTTCCTTGATGAGATAAACTGCGTTTCCGAGACTCTTGCACCTTCAATGCTTCAGTTCCTTCAGTACAAGACCTTCGGACGCCATCAGGTTCCCGAAGGCTGGGTGATAGTAACTGCCGGAAACCCTCCCGAGTACAATAAATCCGTACGCGAATTTGATGTGGTTACGCTGGACAGACTTAAGATTTTAAATGTGGACGCTGATTATGATGCCTGGAAGAAATATGCGAGAACCAGGGGAATCCATAACGCAATAACGACTTATCTTGAGCTTAACAAGGAAGATTTTTACATAATCGAGACGGTGGCCTCCGGAAAAAGCTTTGTCACCGCAAGAGGATGGGAAGATCTGTCCCAGATACTTCTTCTTTACGAGGAGGAAGGGCTTAGAGTCTCGGAGACCCTCGTAGGTCAGTACCTTAGAAATGACAGAGTAGTAAGAGAGTTTACGGCGTATTACGATCTTTACAATAAATATAAAAATGATTATGACGCGGGCGCTATACTTGCGGGAAATTACGGAGAAGAGACTGTATCTAAGGCTTCCTCCGCTCCTTTTGACGAGAAGCTGTCGTTAATGGGTCTTCTTGTTTCCGAGATTCTCGGAAGGATGGGGGATGTCAATAAAAAGGGAGAGATGTTAAAAACGGTACTTCCGGCGCTTAAGGCTATGAAAGGATCCTCTGTCGAAGCTGTATTGGGGGACCTTATAAGCGCAAGAAAGAAAAAAACGGACAGCTTAAAGGCAGCAGGCGCGTACTCGGACGAAGAGAAAAAGATTTCAAGACTTACTCTTTCGTTTTATGAAGGATGTAAGAAAGCTATCGAAAAGGCAAAGGCGGAAGCTGTGGGAAGCTCATTTACCGATGAGGAAGCTTTTGAAGTTGTAAGGGATGTCTTTAACAAAAAGAAATCCGAGCTTATGGATGAGGCCGGGAAAGTCCGCGAAGGCTTAAAGAATGCCTTTGAGTTTACGGAAAAAGCCTTCAAACAGGGAAATGAGATGCTTATCCTTCTTACGGAACTTACTGTTAGCGATGTGGGAACTAAGTTTCTTTCTGAATTCGGAAGCAAGGAGTACAATAAATACAGCTCCGAGATGCTGATGACGGAGAAAAACACGGAGATTCTGCAGGAGATAGAAAAGCTGGATCTGTAGCAGGATACAGCTAAAGGTTAGGAAAGATGGTCAGGGAAATTGATCTTGGAAACGGCGGCCTTGGTGTCAGTACGTTTCCGGGCGAGACGGGAAAAACTCTTGCCAAAATTGAATACTATAGAGGAAAAGATGTTTCGGTTTCTATTCCCAAATCTTTTGAGGAGGCTCCCGTTACGGCTATAGGCAAAAAAGCCTTTTTAGGGGCTAAAACGCTTACAAAGATAAGCCTTCCGAAGGCGGTAAGTTCTATC
>JAFPRD010000104.1:0-1678 GCA_017401005.1 Lachnospiraceae bacterium | reverse complement strand
GATGGGATCTCTTGGTGGGAGAAAAAATCAGGAATGAACAAAGCAGCATAACAAGCATGTTAACAAAGTCCGCAACATATCCGCCGCTTAATAAAAGAAGCTGAAGAAAAAAACCTGCAACCAGGCTTCCGCCCTTCCAGAAGAAAATACAACCCAGGCTCTGGGATATATCATCAAAGCTTTTTAAAGGCTCACCCGTTACAAGATTTTTGGCATAATCCAAATCCTCCAGCATAAAGGGAACCTTAAGCTGCTGGAGAAATATGATAAGAACCATCGATACAAAAGCTGCCAGTATCAGGATCTTTATAATATTCGGAGTTTTTACTTCTTCATTCATATATAAAATCCGTAAAACAGGCTTGCCCGATCAGTCGAACAAGCCTGTGAAAATTATATTTCCTTCGCGAAAATATGTCAAATTTTGCGGTTTTAGATCTTATCTCTGAACTCTTCCTGAAGCATCTCCGCCTGCAAGGGTTTCAACCTCTTTACGGGTAACAAGATTGAAATCTCCGGGGATGGTGTGCTTAAGAGCCGATGCAGCAACGCCAAACTCAAGAGCGCTCTTGAAATCCTTTCCGTCGAGAAGTCCGCAGATAACTCCGCCTGCGAATGAATCACCGCCGCCTACACGGTCAACGATGGGACGGATGGTGTACTCTTTGGAATGATAAAATTCCTTGGTATCACGTGAGTAAATGCAAGCTGACCAACCGTTATCGGAAGCTGAGCGGCTAACTCTGAGAGATGATACGCAGTACTCGAAATTGTAATCAGCAACCATCTGCTCGAAGATGCTCTTATATCCTGCAAGCTCAAGCTCACCGCTTGTTACATCGGTATTGCCGGGCTTGTATCCGAGAACGAGGTTTGCATCCTCTTCGTTTCCGATACATACATCAACGTACTTCATAAGGTTCTTCATAACCTTCTGAGCCTTCTCGGATGACCAGAGCTTCTTTCGGAAGTTGAGGTCGCAGGAAACTTTTACGCCATGCTTTTTAGCAGCCTTAAGAGCTTCCTCGGTAAGAACTGCTGCGCTGTCGGAAATAGCGGGAGTAATTCCGGTAAAGTGGAACCAATCTGCTCCTTCGAATATCTTATCAAAATCAAAATCAGCTGCGGTTGCGGTTGAAATCGAAGAATGTGCTCTGTCGTAAACAACCTTTGAAGGTCTCATAGCGCTTCCGCTCTCAAGATAGTAGATACCTACTCTCTCTCCACATCTTGCGATGTTATCGGTCTTAACACCATACTTTCTGAGTGCTGCTATCGCGCAGTCACCGATCTCATTTTCTGGAAGTGCGGTTACATACTCTGCATCGTGTCCGTAGTTTGCAAGGGATACGGCAACGTTTGCTTCACCGCCGCCGTAATTGATGTCGAACTCATCAGCCTGGATGAACTTCTCAAAGTTGGGAGTTGAGAGGCGGAGCATGATCTCGCCCATAGTAATAACTTTAGCCATTTTATCTACCTCACTTATTTACAAGATGGACGGCAAATCCGCCGATCTCTTCTTTCATGTATATTGCCTTAAGCTTACCCTTGTCGTCCTTCTTGGCAGTTGATTCATCGAATTCAACTCCGAGAACGGTGCTGAGGTAATTAACGGCTCTGTCGATGTAGTTGGTTCTGATGGCGATGTGGCCGTGAGTTCCGAGATAGGGCTCTT
>JAFPRD010000103.1:0-10095 GCA_017401005.1 Lachnospiraceae bacterium | reverse complement strand
CCATATCAGAACTTACGAAATTAAATGCAGCAATTCTCAAAATTAATGAAAAAATGATGCATAGAGGAAAGAAAAGTTTGTCTATATTATTCTCGATAAATGTTGTGAATTTTTTTTCGAATGAAAGCATAAAATCTCCCTGCCTGTGAACGTTTAATTAATATTATCATACTACATTTTGAGATTGCAACATTATCGGGTTGCTGATAAACTAATTATTGAGTTTCGTTAACTTCATTTTGAGGATTTGTGGTATGAAAAAGAAGATTATCTGCTTATTTCTCACGGTATGCATGCTGCTGTTAGGAACGGGATGCAGCGATGGTACGCGCGCAAATAAACTCGTTCTGGCGCTTCGTGCCGGAACGTATTCTGAAGTAATCAAGGCTTGCATTGGTGAATTTGAAACAAAGAACGGAATAAAATGCGAAATAGTGGAGATGTCGGAGGACGATCTTCACAGCTATATACTTAACGATTCGGTCCGAAAAAAGGGAAGCTACGACCTTTGCATGGTGGATTCTTCCTGGGTTTCGGAATACGTAGATGAGGGTGTGCTTTCAGACCTTGGGGAGCTCGGGTACAGCTTTGATGATGATATAATTCCCGCGACTACGACGATATGCGTTCAAAATGGTAAGACATATCTTGTCCCATACTACGGAAACGTTACGGTAATGATGCTGAACACAAAAACGGCGGATGATCTGGGATACAAACCGGAGGATTTCGATTCGCTTGAAGATATTAAGAAGTTTTGTGAAGAAGCTGCAAAATCCGGAAAGGGCGGCTTTGTACTGAGGGGAGATACGGAGAACAACATTGTTGTTGATTTTTTGCCGGTTTTATGCGCTTTCGGAGGATGGGTCGTGGATGAAAACGACAGACCTACGGTCAATACGCCGGAGTTTGCGGAGGCTTTGAGATTTTATCTTGACATTTCGGAAACGGGAGGCTCTTACCCGAAGGATGAGCTTATCGGGTCCCTGGCCGCCGGAAAGCAGGCGGTGGCAGTGGGCTGGCCGGGTTGGTACAATGCAGAGACCGGTGCAGATACGGATTATATGGCTTTCCCGGGAAAGGCTACAGATGAAGCACAGTCCTATAATTCAAATATTTATGGAATATGGACTTTGGGGATCCCACAGAACTCCGCAAATAAAGATATGGCCGCCAGGCTCCTTACGTATCTTATGGACAGGGATGTTCAAAAGAGCACGGTAGAGATCGGCGGTGTGCCTTGCCGCTACTCTTCTTTGCAAGATCCCGAACTTGATAAGGAAAACCCGCATCTTAGAGTTATATGTACCGCTCTTGAGAACGGTATATACAGACCGGATATAAGGGAATGGCCAAGATTCTACACTATTCTGGGAAACCAGATGAGAAGTATTATGAAAAAAGAAATCAGCATCGAGGATGGGCTTATCCTTGCACAGGAAGAACTCGATGGGCTGATGGGCATAGAATAAATTTTTGCCCGAGGAGGATTTGAATTGTCTGATCGTTACATAATTGAGCTAAATTCCATCACCAAAACATATGAAGACAACGGATTTACAGCGGTGGAAGACTTTAATCTTAAGGTGAAGCAGGGGGAGTTTGTTACTTTTTTAGGCCCCTCAGGCTGCGGCAAAACAACAACTCTACGTATGATTGCCGGATTTGAACTTCCTTCTTCGGGACAGATCCTTTTGGACGGTCAGGATATCGCGCAGTTTCCTCCAAATAAAAGGCCGATCAATACTGTGTTTCAGCGGTATGCTCTTTTCCCTCATATGAATATATATGACAACATCGCGTTTGGATTAAAACTTAAGAAAATGAAGCCGGAACTCATAAAAAAGAAGGTTTCTCATGTTCTTGAGATGGTGGACCTTGAAGGATTTGAAAAGAGAAAGGTTTCTACCCTCTCGGGAGGCCAGCAGCAAAGAATCGCTATAGCAAGGGCTCTTGTCAACGAGCCCAAGATCCTTCTCCTTGACGAGCCTCTCGGAGCCCTGGATCTTAAGATGCGTAAGGAAATGCAGCTTGAACTTAAGAATATGCACGCAAAGCTGGGAATTACGTTTATATATGTTACCCATGACCAGGAAGAAGCGCTTACCATGTCTGACAAGATCGTTGTTATGAACAATGGTCGTACTCAGCAGATAGGAACTCCCGAAGATATTTATAATGAGCCGAAGAATGCTTTTGTAGCGGACTTTATAGGACAGAGCAATATCTTCAAGGGGATTATGACAGGACATCTTAAGGCGAGATTCGCCGGCGGAGAGTTTGACTGTATGGACGATGTACCGGAGGGTACTCTTGTTGACGTTGTAGTTCGCCCTGAGGATGTTATAATCACAAAGCCTGAGGACGGTATCATTACCGGAATAGTTACATCTGTTATCTTTAAAGGAATTCACTATGAGATAACGGTAGAAAGCGGAAAGTATGAGATGGTCATACAGTCTATCAAGTCCGCCAAGGTCGGTGATACCATCGGAATGAGTCTTGAGCCCGAAGGAATTCACATTATGATCGCCGAGGACCATACTACAAGGTTTGAAGCGGAGGTTGGAGACGACCTTAATCTGGTATACTCCGACAGAACAATTCCCTGTGATGTGACAAAGGTATTTCCGGGATCAAGGATAAAGGACGGAGAGCTTTTTGATGCTTCCGGAGAAAAGATTGATACTTCGGAAATCAAGGTTTTGGTTTCTATACAACCGGGTGATATTCAATTGAGCGATGATGTTGAGGCGGGTCTTACCAGCGGAAAGATCATCAACCTTATATATAAAGGTGACCATTACAGCTATGTTGTCAGAACGATCCACGGACACGATCTTATCGTAGATGATGAATACCTCTGGAATATGGACGATATGGTCGGGCTTGTTATGCCTGAAGATAAAATGACGTTTTCAGTAAAGAAATAGGAGAATGGGAATGAAAAAAACTTTTGCCAGAAAGTATCTGGGAATTCCCTACGCGATTTTCCTTGTTTTGTTTGTCATCGCGCCTCTCCTGGTACTTTTTTACTATGCTTTTACAAATGCCACAGGGCATTTTACTGTTGAAAATCTTATCGGATTTTTCACAGATTCCAATACTATCGGTACGCTTCTTTATTCACTTGCCCTTGCGCTGGTGGTTACTTTGGTGTGCCTCGTAATTGCATATCCTATAGCTTACGTCCTTGCAAGGAGCAGGTTTAACTCCAAGGGCGTTGTTATTATGCTTTTTGTTATGCCGATGTGGATAAACTTCACATTAAGGCTGACCGCGCTTAAGGAGATACTTACCGCTGTTGAAGGAAACCTTGCTTTTCATCCTTTTATCAATACGGTTATCGGTATGACTTACGATTTCCTTCCTTTTATGATATTGCCTTTATACAATACGATATCAAAGCTTGACGGAAGTCTTTTGGAGGCTGCGAGAGACCTTGGAGCGGGAGATATACAGGTCTTTTTAAAGGTTACCCTTCCATTGTCGATGCCCGGAATAGTAAGCGGTACCGCGATGGTGTTCTTACCTGCTATGACAAACTATGTTGTACCGGATATGCTCTATAACAGTACGTATATCATGGGAAGCCTTATCGGAAGCTATTTCTCAGCCTACGACTGGCATAACGGTTCAATGATAGCACTTGTTCTTTTACTTATTATCGTTCTCTTCACCCTGCTTACCGGCTCGGAGGAAGAGGAGAAGAGGGGAGGTGCGCTGCTGTGAAAAAGATTGCGGGTCCCATTATAGTTGTTCTTGGACTTATATTTGTTTACGCACCTATCCTCATCCTTGCGGTATACAGTTTTACGGACGCTACTACAATAGGTGCGATCAGAGGCTTTTCTCTTTCGAACTACATTACTCTTTTTACAACTCCGGAACTCGGAAGTATGATCTGGGGAACGGTGGCGCTTGCCCTTGTAAGTTCTGTGCTGGCTACGGTACTCGGAACGGTTGGAGCGATCGGATCTTTCTACTCCGGTAAGAGAATCGGAAAGATGTTTGGAGCCGCAAACCAGATACCCGTTGTAAATGCGGACGTAGTTACTGCGTTCTCGCTCTGTATACTGCTGGTGGTTGTCCTCGGAGTAAGTAAAGATACTTTTATTCCGCTGATAATAGGGCATGTTGTGTTATCGGCGCCTTTTGTGTATCTTTCGGTTACGCCTAAACTAAAGCAGATGGATTCGAGCCTGTATGAGGCTGCTTTGGATCTTGGAGCATCCCCCGCGCAGGCCCTCGGCAAGATCATAATACCGCAGATTTTTTCCGGTATCGTTTCGGGATTTGCCATGGCGATAACTCTTTCTCTCGATGATTATTTTATAGCCACATACACAAAGCCTGCCACCTTTGATACCATAAGCACGTATGTTGTCAACGCCACAAGGGGATCCCATACGGAGATTAAAACTGCGCTTTGGGCGCTTTCCACAGTTATATTCCTTATTGTGCTGGTTGTTGCGATATCTATGAATCTGTACAGAGGAAAAGTAAAGTCTGAAGAAAGGAGCGATGCGTAATGAAAAGATTTTTAGCGTCAGCTCTTTTGATAACACTTGTTTTTGGTACTCTAGATATAAAGAGTTTTGCTTCGGAAGAGAGTGAGGCCGTTCCGGGAGAGATCGTTCTTAAGGTATGTAACTGGGAGGAGTATATCGATGAAGGCGATTGGGACGAAGATGAAGTGATAGACTTAGAGAGCGGGGATATATTCGGAGAGAATTCTCTCGTTGAGGACTTTGAAGATTGGTACTACGAGACCTATGGGCAAAAGGTAAAAGTACAGTACAGCTGTTTCGGTACCAATGAAGAGCTTTACAGTATGCTTACCATGGGTGATGAATACGACCTTGTATGCCCTTCCGATTATATGATCATGAAGCTTATGAGCGAGGGTATGGCAGAACCCTTTTCCGAAGAATTCTTTGATGAAACTAGGGAAGAAAACTACTATATAAACGGGGTATCTCCTTTTATCAGGGAGGTTTTTGAAGAAAACGAGATCGGCGGCGAAAAGTGGAGCAAGTACGCTGCCGGGTATATGTGGGGCGTTACGGGAATCATCTATAATCCCGAGATGCTTTCGCGCGAGGAAGCTTCAACCTGGAATGTATTTACAAATAAAAACGTATATCGTCGTATCACAATAAAAGATAACGTGCGTGATGCAATGTTCGCGGCTATCGGAGCGGTTAAGTCAGATTATCTTTTGAGCGACGGATTTCTTGCTTCGGATGATTATTCCAAGAAGCTGATGGATGAAATGAATGATGTTTCCGATGAGACGCTTACAGACGTTCAAAACTATCTTCAGCTTGCAAAAGATAATCTTTACTCTTTTGAAACCGACAGCGGAAAGGCTGATATGATCACAGGAAAAGTGGCTGCAAACTATCAGTGGTCCGGTGATGCCGTATATGCTATGGAGCAGGCTGAAGAAGATGATTTTATTCTGGAGTTTGCGGTACCCGAGGAGTCCACAAACCTCTGGTTTGACGGATGGGTTATGCTTAAAGACGGAATAAAGGGGGACGCTGCCAAAAAGCATGCGGCAGAGAGCTTTGTTAACTTCCTTTCTATGCCGGAAAATGCCGTCAGAAATATGTATTATATCGGATACAGCTCCGTTATAAGCGGAGGTGAGGATGATGATACCGTTTATGAATACATTAAGTGGAATTATGAGGCAGACCCTGAAGAGGAAGAAGATACGGTAGAATATCCCTTGGGCTTCTATTTTACCGGAGACTACGAGGATGAGGATTATATCCTGACTGTCAGCGAGCAGCAGACAAGGCGTATGCTTTACGCTCAGTATCCTCCGAAGGAAGTAATAGACAGGAGCGCTGTTATGCTCTACTTTGATACGGACACCAACGCAAAGGTAAACCGTATGTGGATTAACGTAAGGTGCTTTAACGCGAAGAGAATTCCAATCTGGTTCTACTGCCTGCTGGGGGTACTTCTGGGCGGAGGAATATTTGTTGTTATAAGAACAAAGATAAAAAACAGAATGTAATGCATTGGGGATTATCGAATGAAGAATTACACTGATATTATGGACAGAATAATGAGGGCAGAGGTTGAGGAAGGAAGAGTAAGAGGTAATTCCGCTCTTGTCCTTTGCGAAGGAAAAGAGGTTTATTACGGACAGTTTGGGTATGCGGATTTTGAAAAAGGGCGACCTATGGAAAGGAATGCCATAATCAGACTCTTTTCAATGACAAAACCGATAACTGCTGTAGCTGTAATGATAGCGCAGGAGCGCGGCCTTATCGACTTAAATGACCCTGTTGGAGATTATCTGCCGGAATATGCAAATATGAAGGTCCTTAAGGAAGAAAAGGATTCTGAAGGAAAGGTAACTTACCGTGAAGAGCCTGCTTCGAGACCTGTTACTTTAATGAATCTCCTTACGATGACATCAGGCATACCCTACGGTGAAAACTGGGAGGGGTGCAGTGAAGCCGGACGAAGAATGCAGGCTATCTTTGACGAAATCGTTGATGGAATAAACAAAGGAAAGAGGCTATCTACAAGGGAAATCGTAAGAAAGATTGCAACGAACCCTCTTGCTTTCGAGCCGGGCGAAAGATGGATGTATGGCCTTTCTGCGGATATTCTTGCTGCTGTAATAGAAGAGGCTACGGGAGTTAAGTACAGTGAATTCCTTAGAAAAGAGATATTTAATCCGCTTCAGATGCCGGATACAGGATTTTTTGTACCGAAGGATAAACAGGACAGATTCGCTATGAGCTACGATTACCTGCCTAAGAAGGGTTGTGAGAATGAATTTGAGCTTGCCCCTTCGGATGCCTGCTATCTCGGAGAGTATTATCATGAAGACGTTGCTTATGAGGCGGGTGGCTGTGGACTCGTGTCCACGATCGATGATTATTCGCATTTTGCTATGATGCTGGCGAATGGCGGAATATACAAAGGGGCAAGGATCATCAGCTCTGCCTCTGTAAAGTTTCTTGCAACAAATCATCTTACGCAGGAACAATCCTGGGGACTTGACTGGGACAGCAACAGAGGATATGGCTATGGCGGTCTTATGAGAGTACTTGTTAATCAGGGGAAAGCGGGGTCTCAGGCCAGCCTCGGAGAATTCGGCTGGGACGGCTGGACAGGAAACTACTTTTTCGTAGATCCTGAAAAGAAACTTGTGTTATTGTATTTTATCCAAAGAAGAGGCGCCGGAACGATGCCGGTTGTAAGGAAATTAAGAGCCGCGACCTATGGCGCGATTGACGATATGAATTGATAAACTGGATTGACAACTGAAGATAAGGTCAAAAAGATTAAACTCTCTAAAAAGAAAAATGCCCACGCTAATAGCGTGGGCTTATTATTTTGCGTAGTATTTAGTCCTCTTTATCTTCGGCTTCACCGGCTACAGCAGAGGTTACAGCTGAAACAACAGCAACAATAACAACAGCTATAATAATTATAAGGCCGCCTCCGAGTAGCATAAAGAGCATCGCCTGTTCATTTGTAACTGAGTTTGAAAGTAAGGTTAAAAGATTCATATTTGTCTCTCCTACTTCGGCAACTCGCCGCTTATTAAATTGTATCACACAGGTTCGCCTACGTCAAACATTGATATGATCGCATCTACAAGTTTGGGATAGCGGATAACAAAGTTTATCTCGGGATCTCCTTGTTTTGCGATTATTATCAGTTTATGGCCATATCTTGTTATTTCTATATTTTTGAAGTAGATGTTCGAGGTAGCGGAAAGCGTTACGGGGACTTCGCCCTTTTCTTCCAGAAGAGCGTCAGTCTCTTTTTTTACCAGCTTTTCGTATTCGTCTTTTCTGTTGTCGTGGAAAATCTCCATCAAGGGAAGAGCATGGGAGAACAGGGCTTCTTTCCTTTTTACGGCAGCTTTGATCTCAGCAGGATCGGAGCTTAAGTAAAAAAGAGCCGTTGAAAGGTCCTTCTCGGAGCATTCACCTATTAGAGCTGTGCTTCCTGAGAGCCTGATGAGATGCGAAAAGGAACTCTCGGGTTCATGTTTTAAATAGTAAGGTGAGATGAGCCCTGTCATATATAAGGGTATCCAGCTCTCTAAACCAAGTATCATTTCAGGAAAGGGACGTCCGAGGTCATGTATTATATGCAGGCGTAAGCCTTTTTTCAGCATCATGGCAAGTCCGATCATCCAGCTTCTTGAGAATTTCTTGTCGGAAGCCAGTTCTTCAAAGGGTAAATCGGAATACCCCCAGATATCTTCCTTTGACGGAGAAAGAACAGTTCTTTTTAAAAAAGCTATTTCAGCTTTCTTCATACCGGAGGCTCCGGAATAATGCTTAGAACCGGAAGGCATAACAGGCGATGTTAATACTTTGATCTTGTCAAAGTGAACCTGTTTCATATAATCGTTTAGGTCAAATTCATCAAGCTTTGAGAGAAAATTGCTTATACTCTCTTTGTTTTGCCTTGCGGAATCCACATTTAACTCCGGGGTATTTCCCTCTGAGGAAAGAAGGTAGTCGTAAATATATGAAGCACGGGTCTCGGGAGTGTCCAAAAGATTTGTATCTATGCCAATCGCGTCTGAAAGAAGGTTGATGCTCTTAAGAGTATTGCAGCCTGAAGCGATACACTTACTGATCTTGTCTGTAAAGCCGATGTAGTCCGAAGGAGTTCTCTCTCCTCTTATAACACGCGTTATGAAAGAGGGATCATAGCCTGCCGTTGCAGCTATTTTAGTACGGCTTATTTCTGAAATGTCAGTCAGACTTCCAAGCCTCTCGGCGTATTTTTCACGGTTAAGGCCTGCGGTCGGAAGAGATCTTTTCAGGGCTTCCCGTATATCTTCCGCCGGTTTTTTCCCGTTTTTTTTGAAAAGTTTTTCAAAACCCGAGACGAGAGCATTAAACTCCTGACTGTCGTAGGCAGGTTCGCGGCTTCCGTTTCTGTATCTGCTTATTGCAGAATCGGAAAGGCCGGAGGCGGAGGAAAGGTCACGACCGCTGCATTCCAAGATTTCCAAGTATTCTTCAATTTTATCATTTAGAGCCATATTTATCCCCTTTACGTACGCTTTCAAATAATAAAATACACCCTTAATAAAAGAATATAGATATTTCCCAATATGTCAATGCCAAAATGGAAAAAATAACAATACCGATTTATCTCGTATGTTAACATAAGCCTATGCATAAGGGTACAATTTGTGCATAAATGGGAACATTATATTATAAGAGGTGAAAACTATGAAGGGATTAAGAAGGAAGATTTTATCGTTTTTTACCACATTGGCAATGACGGTAGGGCTGGTGTTTGCAGGTCCCTTGCAGACAGATGTGCAGGCAGTTAACCATTATACCGTTTCGTTCGACGGGACTGTGAGTGACAACACAGTAACATACACTGTTGGCGGCACCGCAGTTGTTGTAAATATCAGCTTGAACAACGGAGGCATCACATCCAGCTGGGACGTATCGAATGAAAAGAATCTTGTAATGAATGGCGGTGCAGACTTTTTAAGTAGTCTAAGCGGAGCAGTAACATCTATCACAAATTACGATGCGTCAACGATGGAGATTGTTCTGATCGGTGCAAATAATTTTAATCTTGTTTTATCATATAATAACGGCGTGTTTTCAAGAAGCGGTGTTGGTGGAATACCGGATGGCTCACATTTTGAAATAAGAGCAAAGAACAATAATCCCGGTGGAGGCAACGGCGGAAATCCTCCCGGAGGCTCTAAAACAGCTACTATCAATATGAGCAGCACGGACGGGGATTGGAGCGGCAGACCTGCAGCAAGAGAGAATACATACAGATACCGGGCTGACGGGGAGACAATCGACTGGAACTATCAGACGGATCAGTCCTATAGATATTGCATTGTTTCAATCGATAACGGCCAGAGAGCGGACTTTTTTGATAGCGCTACCGGTACTGTTTCATTTAACCCGGACCCCAATGATACGACACATGTAAACGTTACAATCGCACATAACTGGGCATATAAGGTCGATTCCATTAGGATAAATAATGTTGATTATACGACCCAGATTCCGGATGTTTCTGTCAGAAATACTTTCCTTCAGAATTTCTCTTTCAGGT
>JAFPRD010000102.1:0-13305 GCA_017401005.1 Lachnospiraceae bacterium | reverse complement strand
CTATACCCCGGCAGCGCCCGAATGCTATGCGGACGATATAAAAAACTCATCAATTGCCTGTACAAAGGCTTCCGAGGACATCGATTTAAGCAAATATCCGTCGGGCTTAAGTCCCACAACGTCCATTATAGTATTACGATCGTTTTTACCTGTCAGGAAGATAACCGGAACTCCGGCAAAATCCTGTTCGGTACGGACAATCTCAAGAACCTGTTTTCCGTTGATTATAGGCATCTCGTAATCGAGAAGTACAAGATCCGGCTTGTCGAGGCTTAAGTACTTAACAGCCATAGCGCCGGAATTTGCAAGAATAACCTGATACTTGTCTCCAAGCAGATTCTTGACATTCCTGAGCATTACGCCCGAATCGTCAACCACAAGTATTTTCTTTTTGATAATATTGCTCTTGCGCTCCAAGAACTCGTCGATATGCGCCGCTATCTCTTTTACGTCAAAGGGTCTTAAAAACTCTTCTTCAATGGCCGAGGAGCTGATAATACTTCGAATTCCCTCTATATCGATGGGATAGCCCAGCAAAAAAAGCGGGATATCGTTCTCAATAGTCATATCTCGCAGGAACACCAGAGCCTGGGATTTCTCACTCATAGAGGACTCCACGATCAACATACAGATATCGAGGTTGTCCGTAACCGAGCTGATTGCTTTAATTTCAGGCTCTATCTCTATTATATTGTGACCATAGTTTTTTATATGGTCGAGGAGAGAAGTAGTAAGATACTTCTTATCCTCTCTGATAACCAGAATATTCGCCATATTATCCCTCTGGCACCAAAAAGAGCGGGTGCTCGAAATCATCATCCATATATTTAATCAATTTTACTATTTTTCATGATTGACTGTCAAGCACCCCCGTACTTCGGTATCAGGACATTTCTTTAACATCACTGAAATTCCAGGATTTAATATTCAATTCTACAATAGGTGTTCCGCAGTAGGAACATTTCTTTGCGCCGAGCATACCCAGTGGAGCTCCGCAATTGGGACAGTTAAGACCCATTCCGGCCTGGTAGTTGTTATCTCCCTCGTCTCTGTTTTGAACATAGATCATATCTATATTGTACTTGCTCTGCTCTCTTATCTGCTCATCTCCGGCGATTTTATTACCGCTTTCGTCTTTTAGGTAATGGATGTACTCCACCGCCGTCTGGAAAGTGATAATGCACCTTCCCTTTGATTTGTTATAACTGTTTATCTCAGTCCTGTGAATTTTGATATTGTCAAAAAACTCGGTCTGATTTTTGTTTAAAAGATCCCGGATCTTGTTTTCCAGCTTGTTTTTCAGTTCGTCATAACCTTCGGTTAAGAGAGTCTTGTCCTTTGAAGCCACAGCCTGAAGATAAGAAGTAAGCACAGCTTCCGCCCTGGCCTTTGCCTCGTCGTAGTCAAACTCCGGGAAATCCCTTGTGATGGCCGGAAGGATTATACCCGTAACTCCGGAAACAGATTTGGGCGGCTGTTCGTAAACATCCGCCTTCGTAACTCCGGAATCCTTGACCGCTTTGGCAAGCTCCGCAACATCAGAAATTGTGGAGGCGACGCTTTTCGCCGCCCCCGCAACCTTAGATACCACTTTAACTATGACAATCGCTCCCACGATTATTAAAATGACGATAAAAACGCCGGGAATCAGACTAATAAAGTTCATCTTCTCTCCCTGAAAAATCAATAGTATCTTACATCGTTTAAGATTTCCTCGATAGGAGTATTTCTAAATGCATCGAAGATATCGTTTCCGCTGTATCCGCTAAGAGAAACAAGCAGCACAATCCAAAGGACCGTAAATGCGATTGAAAGACATACAGCTATAATGGAAATAATAAGACCCGCTTTTGCAAGCTTCTTTCCGTTTTTAATCTTGTTGGTAATAACGGTTGCCTGCTCGAAAACCTTATTGGAAAGTACAAAGGTAACTATCGCAAATACTATTCCGAAAGCCCCGTAGATACCTCCGAAAAACAGTCCGTAAAAAGGGATCCATGCAAGGATAAGTGCAAGTATTCCCCAAACAAGTGCGTTGATTCCGAATACCAGTCCGCTGATCTCCTTACCGGGGCATTTAACCTCGGGAGTAAATACCTGCCCGGATCCGTTATAGACGCTCTGCGTCTGAACCACCTGCTGCTCAGGCTGCGTAATAGCGGTCTGCTGCTCGTATATTGTGTTATTGTCCATTTTAAAACCCTCCTTTAATGGAAGTCCGCTTTTTAACTAAACGAACTTATGGTTAGTATATCATATTTTCTATATATTTAAATCTGTTTTTTATGACCGGAGCGCTTCTATCGGAGTCATCTTCGCAGCCTTCTTTGCGGGGTAGTATCCGAAAAATATTCCGATTCCCATAGAAAAGAGGGCGGAGATAAGTATCAGCGCTATGTTAAAGTCGGGTAATACCGACACATTTGCCGCGCTTTTTGCAATAAGACTGATAAGAAGCGAAAAAACATATCCGCTGATTATCCCTATTATGCCGCCCGTTAAAGAAATCAGTCCCGCCTCTATAAGAAACTGCCAGAGGATTGCTTTTGTTCCGGCGCCAAGGGATTTTCTGATTCCAATCTCCCTTGTTCTTTCTGTTACGGAAACCAGCATTATATTCATAACTCCGACCCCGCCCACAAAAAGCGAAATACCTGCTACAAGCATTATAAACACGGTAATACCCGTCATTATACTTGAAAACTGGGATACCCCGGAATTTAATTCGTATGTTCTTACCTTTTCTTCCCCTCTCTCATTAAGGGCTGCCGCCACATATATCTTGCCCTTTGCAGACATCTGCGGTGCGTTTTCCGGTTTGTCCACAAAAACCATGGCATCATATATGGCGTCTGAATCCATTCCGAAAAGGGTGTAGAGAACAGTTGAGGGCATCTCAAGGGAATACGTATTTCCTCCAAACAATAAAGCGGACAGGCCCGAGGCGGATTTTCTGACTCCGATCACCTTAACGTCAACTTCTCTTCCGATTATGTCAAGAGGTATATTTTTACCGATAGCGTCCGTACTTCCAAAAAGCCCCGCGGCGGTATTCTCGTCGATGATGCAGACCTCTTTTGCCATCTCATATTCCGCTTCATTAAAGTATCTGCCCGAAACAATCTCCGCAGAGTTTTTAAGCTCCAGTCCGGGCGCACCGCTGGTTATTCTGATCCCCAGTTCCTCTTTTTTTCCTTTAGCCGTAGCATTGGCGGTGAGAACTTCCGTGTAGCCTGTGTTCTCATCATACTTTGAGACGAGATTTTCCAGTATCCGCCGGTTCATAGGCTTTCCTTCGTACGTATAGATCTCGTAGTAAGCCCCGGCCAGTGAGCTGAGTGAACCTGATATGAAATTGCTCATTCCCTTTCCGATTGACATGATCGTTACAACGCTTGATATGCCTATGATGATTCCAAGCATAGTAAGGAACGCCCGTACTTTGTTGGATCTGACATTAAAAAATGCCATTTTCCAGTAATCAAGAAAAATACCCATTGTTTACTCCTGCCTGAGGGCTTCTATCGGATTAAGCTTTGCCGCCTTTTTGGCGGGGTAGATTCCGAAGAAGATGCCGATAGCTGCCGAAAAGAATGTTACCGCGATAACAACCTGCGGTGTGATCATCGCCACAACACTTATGCCTATTAACTTACTCATGATCAAACAGATAAGCTCTCCCCCGAGATATCCGAAGAGGATTCCCAAAAGCCCTCCTATACTCGTAAGTACTCCCGCCTCCGCAAGAAACTGTAGCATAATGGATGACGTCCTTGCTCCGAGAGATTTTCTGATTCCGATCTCCCTTGTTCTTTCCGTAACGGATACCAGCATAATGTTCATAACTCCGATTCCGCCTACCATAAGGGATATGGCTGCAACGAAAGAAATAAAGATCGTGATATAGTTTATAACCTTCATTATGCTTTCCATGTAAGATGTGAAGGATATATATGATATCTTCTTTTGTCCTATCAGCTTCTTTCTCGCTTCGAGAAAGCTGATGATCTTTTTTATGACGCCTTCAGCTTCCTCCGCAGAATCGGGTTTAAAAAGAATCTGTTCAAAAACAGTATCTTCTCTTCCCGTGATCGCGCAGTAAGTGGAAAATGGCATATCAAATTCCACATCATCCTCCACATACACCATTTCGTACAATTCGGAATCGGACTTTCCCTTTACGCCGACGACTTCAAGATCGCAGCTTTGGCCCTCAATTTCAAAGGTGAAGGTCTGCCCTACAACATCCGTATGTCCGAAAAGATTCTTGGCGCTGTTTTGCGAAAGAACACAAATTTTTTTCTCGGAATCGTATTCTTCCTCGGTAAAGTATCTTCCCGATACGAAAGGTTTGGGGTTCGCGATGATGTAATCAGGAGTAACGGCATTGTAGTATGTTACAAACTCCCCTTTTTTTGACAAGGAAGTTCCATAACCCGCTACCTCCATGGAAAGAGATGCGATATGATCTATCTTTTCCTTTGCGCTGTCCACATCACCGCGGTCAAAGAAAGCCTCCGGGGAAACCTCCCCCAAAAGATTTCCCGCCATAATGTATGTCTGGCCGCTGAAGGCATTGTTTAACTGTCCCGATACGGAATTCTTAACCCCGTTTCCCACAGACACGATCATAATGACCGACCCGATGCCGATTATGATTCCAAGCATCGTAAGAGCCGACCTCAGCTTGTTACTCCATATGCTTTTTAATGAAATTTTCAAATATTCCAAAAGCTGACTCATATCAGTTACCTGCTGTTAAAAGTGACATGCTCTCAGGTGAAACCATTGCGGGCATTCCTTCCGTTATGGTTCCGGTATATGTACTGATGATAATATCTCCCTCCTCAAGTCCGGACTTTATTTCAATATAAAAGTCTCCCGATACGCCGGTTTCCACGTACTTCTTTCCAACGATCATCGTTTTGGGATCCATAGTGTATACGAACTCTCCGGTGTTGTCTATATTTACGCTTTCAACCGGAATCCTTATACAGTCACCGAGGGTTGCCAGAGTGATGGTACACTTTGCATCAATACCGAGATAGATATTATCATCGGGATCGTCAATAGAAACTGTAACCATAACAAGCGAAGAGTTACCTGTCTGTGTGACCATATGATTGATGGACTTAACCTCACCGTTGTAGGTATTTCCGAGTATTTTTATCTTGGCCTTCTGTCCTTCTTTTAAGTTTTCAAGGTCTGTCTTTGTAACACCAATGGTTACATGAACATCATCGAGGCTTGAGAAGGTAACAAGAGGAGTTCCCGCAACTGTTGTGTCATCCTTTGTGTAAGCGGCAGAAGTCACTACACCGTCAAAGGGAGCGATAAGTCCCTCGGAGAACATCTCTATGGAATCGTAATAATTCTCGTTTTGAATGCTCTGCATTTCCTCTGATATCTCAAGAGATTTTTTATCATACTCGCTTGCAATGGAAGCTTTGTAGGATTTCATCTCTGACTCTGCAGCGTTTTTTTCGGCCTTATACTCCGCAAGAAGTGCATTTGCTTCCGAAACTTTTTTCTGGTTATCATAGGCTGCGGCGGAGGAGCTCTGTTCCTGTATCTGGCGGCTTATATTAGATATCTCAGCCTGCTTTTTATATACATAATCCTCGTAGTTTTTAAGCCATTCTGTCTCTTCCGCCGTGGGGGTATACATAAAAGCCGTAACCTTTGAGTACATTTCTTTATTCTTAAACTGATAATCAGAAAGCTCATTGTTTGAAATAGAAAGCTGGGTATTCAAAGCGGCAGTCCAGTGGGCAGACGCGTCGGTAACATCCTTTTCGAGCTGGTCTACAACCGCCTGCTGGTCATTAACAAGCTGGGTATACTTCTTATATCTGCCTGCCGCCTCGTAATACTTGTTTTCGTTGTCCTTATTTCTTGCTACTGAACCCTCATAAGAACTCTCGGCAGACTCTGACTTTAGTTGCGCAAGACGGAGCGAGGTATTGAACGAATCTTCGTCAAAAAGCAAGATAGGTTCTCCTTTTTTAACAAAGCTTCCGGCTCCCTTGATATCATCTATAAGAATCGCATCGGGAGCGGTGTAATGTATCGTCTTTTCGCTCTCCACATTACCGGAGATTGTTACATCGCTGATAAGCTCTCCTCTTGATACGGATTCAAGAGTAACGGTGCCACCCATCATGGACTTCATTGCTCTTCTTGCTCCGATTACGATTATTACGATAAAGATAAGTATTACCGCAAGGATTGAAAAAACGATTATAAGCGCTGTTTTCTTCTTTTTCTTTTTTCTTTTGATCTCAAGTTTTTCCTGTGAACTAAGATTAATATCCGATTCCTTTTTTCTACTCTTAACAGACATTTTATTCTCCTTTTACTTCTTCCTGTGCTCTTGCAAGCTCTTCCCTTATATCTTCTTCGCTCTTTTCCCCCCCGGAGACTTCATCCTTATATATCTCGCCATCCATAATGTGAATGATTCTTTCGGCCTTTGCCGCAATAGTCGGGTCATGGGTGATTATAATGACCGTACGCCCCTCGTCATGCAGCTTTTTAAGGATCTCAAGTATCTCCGCGCTGGACTTCGAATCAAGATTTCCGGTAGGTTCATCCGCAAGTATGATGGGCGGTGCCTGGGCTATTGCTCTCGCAATTGCCACTCTTTGCTGCTGTCCTCCGCTCATCTGGGACGGCTTGTGAGTCATTCTTTTTTCAAGTCCCACCTTTTTGAGAGCCTCTTTGGCAAGCTCTATCCTCTTTGCCTTCGGAACCCGTCTGTATATAAGCGGAAGCTCCACATTTTCCAGCGCCGTCAGCGACGGTATCAGATTGAACCCCTGGAAAATAAAACCTATCTCTTTGTTTCTGATATCCGAAAGCTCATCATCAAGCATCTCGGCAACATCCTTACCGTGAAGCAGATACGTTCCCGAAGTCGGCACATCAAGGCACCCAAGCATATTCATAAGAGTGGATTTTCCCGAGCCCGATTGCCCGATTATGGCCACAAATTCCTTCTCTCCTATTTTCAAAGATATATGATTAAGGGCTTTTACTTCATTTTCCCCCGGATTGTATATCTTCGACATATCCGAGATTTCTATAAGTTCCGGCATTTTCTTTTCCTCTTTTATTCATAAAGCTTTCACACGTTTCGTTTTACAATACCCATAATAGCGCAAAAGGAGTTTCCATAAAATGGAAACTCCTTAATCTTACCTTAACATAACCTTAATGACCCCGTCCCCCTGTGTCATTTTTGGCAAGCCTAAAACTTCACGGTTACAAACTTAATTGCGCCGGGAGCGACGGGTACATTTATGGCGTACTCCAAGGGCTCGGGGATAATGGACGCGCTGTCGTGACGCCATGCAGGCTTCGGCAGATTCATTACCTGCCTGTACTCCTGACCGCTTTCGATATCAACTGCTGCCACGGGACGTCTTGC
The DNA here is from genome assembly GCA_017401005.1 of Lachnospiraceae bacterium. Classification (GTDB taxonomy): domain Bacteria; phylum Bacillota; class Clostridia; order Lachnospirales; family Lachnospiraceae; genus AC2028. The sequence goes on along the minus strand of JAFPRD010000102.1, from coordinate 5,876 downwards.
TGTTTCGTCGGTCTTACTAAGCGTTCCGACTTCTCCGAAGCTTCCGGGCTTTACATCAGCCTGATCTCCGTACCACATAGTCTCGTCGTCTCCGTACATATCTCCTCTGACGATAAGCCTTGCATTTACCGCCCTCTCCTCATAGTTAACGATTCCGTATACTCCGTTGTCGTATGAAAGAAGGCTTACTCTTCCGTTTCCTCTGCTTCCCTTATCCGCGATTGCAAAGGCCTCATCTGTTCCGAGATATGCGGAAAGCCCCATAGTCATATGCTTTGCGATAGTCTCTCTTACCTGTGCGGGAAGCTTATAAAGATCCGCAAAATTCTCCGGAACATTAAGTATGAAAAGCCTTCCCTTTCCGTACTGGTCCTCTGTAAGGACAGGATAATTATCCTCTCCCGCCTGTACAAAAATATCTGCCCAGGTAGCATTGGTCTTGTAATTAAGAGCCTCAAATCCGATCTTTTCAGCGCATGAAGCGGTAAACGAAACATTAAAGTTTCTGTTTCCTATCATAAACTCCGATCCGCTGATATGTCTGCCCGTCGTTCTGACAGATGTCATATCTTTTATTCCCTTGTCTAAAACGCCCTTAAAAAAACCTGCTGTGATCACGGCATTTCCGCCCGCTCTTACGTACTTTTCAAGTTTCTCGTAAATATCTGAATCGTAAAGCGCATTTGCCGCAAGGAACATAAGGGGAGCATCAAAATCAAAATCCCTCACAGGATCGATCGGTATTCCCATCATACCAAGATAATTGTAAAGCTGATCCTCTCCTTCCCCGTCATAGGGCTCGTACGCCTTTACGCCTGCAGGCGTTCCAAGCTTTCCGCAGACTGCATCCGTACGTCTTAGATACTGTCCAAGATATGAAAGAAGTGGGCTGTCTATCATCCACTCATAGTTAAAAAGCATCAGTTCCTTACCCTTTGCGTACAAAGTAAGGTCAGCCTGTCTCATAAAGACGCTGGAATTATCGGCAGATCCGCCCGGATCGATCCAGCCGCCACCGTTTCTTCCGGGCGCGGTATTCTCAAGAAGTCTTATATTCGAAAAGGACATGTAGGACTGTAAATGCTGCTGTGACCAATAAGGAGATCTGCTCTCAGTTCCCGTAAAAATTCCGTCAAAAATATCCTTCTGTGTTCCGGGACAATACCCGTTTTCAGCAAAACTCTCGTACCAGTTGGGATACTTGATGACAAACTTTAAATTCGGGTTAATGCTGTGCGCAAGAGAGACGATTTCCTTTGAAAAATCGGTCATCAGCTTTGTACGGTACTGCGCCCAGGTCATCTTTCCCTTAGCCTGTATACATTTCTCGCACCTGCAGGATGTAAAGAAATAATCATCAAGAATTATCTCGTCAAAGACCTCCGAAAGATCTCTTACTATATTCAAAAACTTGTCTCTGTGGGCCTTTTCGGTGTAGCAAAAGACATCCATAACCGATGGTTTTCTCTCGCCCTCTAAAACTGTTGCTGTTATTCCGCCAGCAGTCCTTACTCCTTTTGCTTCAAATACCTTTTTGGCAAGGCGAAGTTTTTCTATCGGAACATCCGCTCTGCCTCTGTGATTTTCGACATAGATTTTTGCGATAGGTGCTTTATTAAGAGCCCTGTCCAAATCTGCCTTAAGCTTTTCTTCATCCGCATCGTTCAAGTAATAAGCCCATGCGTATGCCGAAACTTCAAAATTCCTGTACCCTTCCATAGTGCCTAAACCTCCGTCAGTTTCTTTATTCCAAAATTCTTTTTACTCTTATAAAAATAATAGATCACGTTAACAGCGCCTGCTGCCACCCATGCCATGGGCGTCGCCGTAGAAAGACCGGTAAATCCGAATATCTTACTGACTGCAACCGCTGCCGTTATTCTCATAGCAAGCTCAAGTGCCCCGCCTATCATGGGTATTTTTGTAACTCCGATACCCTGAACCGCTGCCCTGAAAACAAAAAGTACCGCCGCGCTCCACAAAAACAGGGACTCGATTGTCATGTATATTTTCGCAAGCCTAAGGATTTCAAATTCCTCTTTTCCCACAAACAGAGAAACGAGCCATCTGCAGGATACTATAAGCACAGCTCCGCTTATAATACTGAATAAAGCCTCCGCTATCAGAGACATTTTAACGCCTTCTCTGATCCTGTCGTCTTTACCGGCTCCGTAGTTCTGCGCGGTAAAGGTTACAAGAGCGGTCGCTATGGCAAACATCGGCGAAACCGTAAATGCGTCAATCTTACTGCATGCGGTATATGCCGCTATTGCCTCAGGACTAATATCATTAAGAGCGCTCTGGAAAAACATAACTCCGATACCCGTTATAGAGTTTTGGATTGAGATTGGAAGTCCGGTTTTTATATGATTCCGGAGAAAACCTTTCTCTACCTTGAAATCAGGCAGCCTAAGCCTGAAAATTTCATAACGCTTTATACTGTAGACCATACAAGTTATTCCGGAAATCGATTGAGATATCACAGTCGCATAAGCCGCCCCCGCAACTCCCATATGAAATTTAAGAATAAGTAAAAAATCAAGTCCTATATTCAGGACGGATGCAATTATCAAAAAAACAAGAGGTGTAATGCTGTCCCCGACAGCTCGAAGAAGACTGGATACCATATTGTAAAGAAGGATTCCGACAAATCCCGCAATACAGATAAACTGATAGATATAGGCATCCTCATAAAGACGATCCGGAATATTTAATATAACAAAAAGTTCCTTTAAAAATACCGTTCCGAGAATTGTACAGATTGCAGCCATGGCCAGCCCAATTATATAGACCATAGCCACGCTTTTCTTTGCCTTTTTTCTGTCCCCCGCCCCTATAAACTGTGACGTAAGGATTGTCACGCCGCTTGAAAGCCCGGACATAAAGCTGAAAATAACAAAATGAATGCTATTGGTAGAGCCGACAGCAGCAAGGGCATCGGCCCCGAGCGTCCTTCCGACGATTATGGTATCCGCAAGAGAATACATCTGCTGGAAAATATTGCCGATAAGAACCGGAAGCATAAAAATAACTATTTTTTTAAATGGACTCCCTACCGTCAGGTCCATCTTGTCTCTCATTTTATTATTTCCTTTCACAAAAGAGCATTATTTCTCTTCAATTCCATTTAATAATAAAACTTAATTTCATATTATACTATCAATTCATTTCAGTAATATGCGAATCCCTATCATTTTCGTTTTTGAACCCCCAACCCCGTCCCGGGGTGTCATTTTTAAGCTTCAAAGGCGCGCATCATCAGCTTACGCCCTTCTGTTTTAAGCCACTTTTCGCATTTCTTATAATCCGGCATATAGTTTTCCACAAGCTGCCAAAAGCGCGCCGAGTGGTTCATCTCTATCCTGTGGCAAAGCTCGTGGACAATAATATAGTCCTGTACCTCTTTTGGAGAGAGCATTAAAAGACAGTTGAAATTAAGATTTCCTTTTGATGAGCAGCTTCCCCACCTTGTCTTTTGAATCCTTATGGTAATCCGTCCGTACCTTACGCCGATCTTGTCAGCATATTCTCTTACTCTGGGCGGAAACTCGGCCTGCATTCTATCCGCCAATTCCTGAATCTCTTCAAAAGTAAAAGGCTCAAGTTTAGAAAGCATCTCCTCCCGCTCCCCTGCCTTTTTTGCCGCCAAAAGCTGATGCTTAATAATCCAGTCTTTCTTTTCAAGGATAATCTTTTCTATTTCACGGATTGAAGCTCTGTGCGGTGCCCGCACGATCAGCTCTCCACCCGGTCTTATTTCCAAACCAATGGTTCTTCTGCTGCTTCTTATCAGTTTGTATTCTATTTTCTCAGTCACGACTGCCAAACATCCTTTACCTATATTCCCCGGTTCCCCTATTTAAAATCGTATCTCTTCACAACGCAGTTATCAATCCCGAAAGCTGAGAATTCCTCGTTGTTCATTTCTCTGAAATATGACTCGACCATTCTAACGATCCCGTTGTGTGCAACGAGGATATATATCTTATCATCCGCCTTAATGTCATCAATAAGATTGTAGATTCTTTGCGCAAGCTGAAGCATGGACTCCCCTGTTTCGAATCTGCTTGCCATATCCTTCTTCGCTTCGTGAAACTCTTTTCCGTTTCGGGGCGTAGCCTCATATTTTCCGAAGCACTGCTCTGTAAGTCTCGGCTCAACCTTCATCGGGATACCCGTGATCTCCGAAATATGCCTTGCTGTCTCTGATGCCCTTACAAGAGGCGACGTAAGGATCATATCAGCCTTGATCCCCATCTCAAGGATTCTCTTTCCGGTCTCTATCGCCTGTTCATGGCCCTTCTTAGTAAGCTCAATATCCGTCGCTCCGCATATTTTATTTTCAACATTCCAGACGGTCTGTCCGTGTCTGACAAAATAAAAATGATCCATATTTCTTTCCTATCTGCTAATTTTTTAATACATCAAACCTTGGCAGTTCGTCCTTGGTTACCGCAAAGGGGCAGCTATACACCTTGCGCATCATATCAAAGGTTGTAAAGTCTTCCGTAAGGCAGAAATCCTTAGACCATGTCATGTATGTAGACCAGCCTATCTTCTTTTCATGGATCTCCTCGGGGTCGGGAAGACATCCTATCTCTCCAATAAGGATGATCTTTTTTGCGGAAGAGATCTTCTCCAAGTCAAGATACTCCTTTTCGTAGCCGGTGTGGGTATGCTTTTCGGGATACATATCCCTTGAAATTATATCAACCACATCATCACCGGGATATCTTTCCGCCTCCGTGCCGTTCCAGACCCAGATAAGATTATTAAGTCCATGAACCTGTGTAAATCTTTGGTACATTATTTTCCAAAGTGCCTTAACGGGCTCAGCACCCTTTGCGCCCCACCAGAACCATCCGCCTTCACACTCATGAAAAGGACGCCAAAGTATAGGTATATCCTTTTCGCAAAAAGGCCTGAGAAGTCCTGCCATATAATCAAGGTCCGAAATAAGGGCTCTGTTTTCCGGCGTACCTGCGGTAACTGCCTTTGCAGCATCATAATCGGTGTTCTCGGTAAAGAACGCTTTGGACCGTCCCGAAAGAGGAGAAAACCAGTGCCATGTAAAAGTAACAAGACCTCCACTCTGCGCCCACTCCCAGGCTCTTTTCAGCGTTCCGTAGTTTTCCTCAACCTCTTTCATGCACTCTTCATCAGTATCGTAATAGTTGATATTGGGAGAATATGAAAGCAGTTCAAAGCCCAGGAGCGCAGGTTCTTTTCCCGTTATCTTTTTGATATGGTGCAGTTCTTCCATAGCCATAGTCTGGGTGTGCTGCCCCGTAAGGATCTTATCTCCCGAGATATCTGCAAGATATTGGAGGACTTTTTTCACATTTTCCGATGCATTTTTGTTAACAGGTATAGATATTTTTTCGCTCATAGCAATTCCCTTTAGCCTTAGTTATTACGCTTCGAGTTAAGACAACGTCCCCTCAATTATAATCAAAGAATCATTTGATTTATTATATCATTTTCGGCTATTTTCTATAATCCTTAATCTAATTTTTCAAAACAAAAAAGTATAGAGAGCCTATAGTAGACTCTCTATACCAGAAATAGTTTAAATCAACCGTTCGCGTTACAGTCTGTCATTTTTTTATTTTGTTCCTGCAAGGGCATTGCCGTTTACGTATACGGTATAGCCGTTTGAAACGATACCGCTTGCATCGCCGTTAAACTCATCAATGTAGCAATCTCCGGTAAGATTCCAGGTGCTGCCACTTTCAAGCGTAACCGTTACGGATCCGATGGAGCTTGATACGGTTGTTCCTTTGGCATTGGTAATCTCGCCTGAGAAGCAGCCGGTAAATGTGGAGTTTCCGACTATGTTAAGAGTCAGGTATGAGTTATCGCCCACGAGGATGGTG
>JAFPRD010000101.1:0-4651 GCA_017401005.1 Lachnospiraceae bacterium | reverse complement strand
GGGGCGTTAGCTTCAAGACGCGCTGCAGTGTTTACAGTATCTCCGATTGCAGTATAGTCCATACGAAGCGGCGCTCCGATATTGCCTACAACGGCGGGGCCCCAGTTTACTCCGACTCCAAAAGAAACCGATCTTCCAAACCGCTCCTGCAATTCTTCTCCAAGAGCCTTTGATTCTTCCACCATATCCATCGCCGCACGGCAAGCAAGATATACCGGGTCTTCCTGCGCCACAGGAGCATTCCAAAATGCCATAGTGCAGTCCCCGACAAATTTATCCAGAGTACCGTGGTTTTGCATTATACACTTTGTTGTAAGCGTAAGATATTTATTTATAATCTCAACAACAGTCTTCGGATCCAGAGCCTCGCTCATAGTCGTAAATCCCCTGATATCTACGAACAATACTGCGATATTGTACTCTTTTCCGCCAAGTTCCAGCTCTTCTTCCCCTTTGTCAAGGAGCTGTCTCATAACAGCTGGATCTATATATCTGCCAAAGGTGCTTTGCACGCGCCTTTTCTCCATTGCGGCGCGCATATAGTTCATAGCTATGGACGCGATGAAAAGTATCGTTACAAAGAGCGGAACCCAAAGAACATGGAGTATGATCCCGGCACGATATAAGATGAGACAGGCTCCTATCCACAGCCCGCAGGCTGCGACCTCTCCTATTACGAGATACCTCGTCTTTCTCTCGTAAAAAAATACCCCCAATCCCACACAGATAATAAAAAGTATTATGATCTGGGGTATCTTTCCGGCCTCTTTTGGATAAAATCCGTTTCTGAAGACGTCCAGCGCATTGGCCATTACTTCCACGCCGTACATAGGTGCGGCGCGGTCGATGGATGTGCGATACGCATCCTGCAGACCCACTGTATAGGGTCCGATAAACACAATCTTATCTTCAAAGAAGGAAGGATCAATATTCCCCTCTATCAGATCCGCTACGGATATTCCGTCAGAGTATCCGCCATTTTTCTTCATAAAAGGCATATAGAAAAAGCCGCTCTCTGTCTTCGGCATTTCATTTTGCTCTATTCCGGTCTCCCTGCAATATCTTTCATACATCACACCCGGAAGCGAATATACTCTTCCCTTCTCCGGTACATCTACAAACAAAAGATAATGCCTAAGGACAGCGTCATCATCTTCCATAATGTTTATATGTCCGATTCCGGCTGATGCGTTTAAAAGCTCCTCATAGGGCTCATCCCATCCAACAACGCTCCTTGTTTTAAGCCTATATCCCTCTTCCCCTTCTATAAGCGTACTTCCGATTGTTCCCGATGCAGCCAGGTAAACATTCCCCGCATTCTTAACTGCCTCTACCAGCTCTTCATCCGCTTTTGCATCATCGCTTTTTCCTACGTACAGCGTATCTATACCGATTACCGCGGGTACCCTGCCCTCAGGATCGCTGCAAAGATAGTTTATGGCTTCGGCCATAACGCTTCGAGACCAGGGCATAGGGCCAAGCTCAGCCAGAGCCCTTTGGTCAATGCCAACGATCACTATTTCCCCGTCTGTCGCAGTCTCTTGCTGATACAGAAAATCGGAAACTACTCCGTCCGGCTCTCTAAGCGCATCCGTTCCGGCAAGAACACAGAAAAAGGCCGTTGCCAATACTACTGCTGCCACCCAGATTATAAAATCTCTTCTCTTTCTCATATTTCCCTCATTTCTTTTCAAATTTACAAAAGAGCAGGTACTGAGAAATAGCTCAATTCCTGCTCTTTATTTATTAATATATTAAACTTAAATCTTGAAGAATTCAAGCTCTTTATCGAGCTTCATAGCGATCTCGTCGAGTCCGCCGGCAGCTGCTGCAAGAACATTAACAGTAGCGTTAAGTTCCTCCATAGATGCGCTGGTTTCTTCTGTGGAAGCTGCATTCTCCTCGGATATAGCGGAAAGAGAGCTCATAGCATCTACTATTTCGTTCTTTGCCGCATTGCACTGCTCGGTAAGAGCCTTGATCGATTCAACGCCTTCTACCGTAGACTCTACGCCGCCGATAAGGGCCTTGATCCTGCTGACTGTATTTGCAAGAACTTCATTTACCTCAGCACCGATTCCGGAAACCTCTTTAGTCTTATTCGAAGCCGCGCCGGACTGCGCAAGAAGGTTTTCCATCTCTTTTCTGATCTCGTCCGCCGTGGTAGCCGACTGCTTTGCAAGAAGTCCGATTTCTTCAGCCACAACCGCAAATCCACGTCCCGCATCACCCGCTCTTGCAGCTTCAATAGAAGCGTTGAGAGCAAGAAGGTTGGTCTTTCCTGCGATAGCGGTAATACCGTCAACCTTGCCGTTTACATTGTCTACGGCTGTTCCTGTAGCATCCATCGCTACGGAAATCTCGGAAACGGCTTCCTCCATTCCGTTCATCTTCTTGATAAGTTCATCAAGTGCCTTAGCTGAATCGGAGCTCTCTGCGTTCATTCCGTCAGCGGTAACCGTAAGAGTTTCTGAACCGTTTGCAACGTTTTCAATAGCATCGCTGAGGGAGGCAAGGTTTCCTGTTGCGCTCTCTACTGTAGTTGCCTGCTCGGTAGCGCCCTTAGCCATCTCCTGAACAGCATTCGAAACATCATCGGCCGTTCCGCTTATCTGATTGGCGGATTCGGCAAGCTCTTTTGCCTGATTTGAAACGTTTACAGATGCTGCTTTTATGTTTTGCACCACATCGCTCAATTTATCGATAAGTGCGTTAATATTTGAAACTATTATTCCGAACTCGTCTTTTCTCTTAAGAAGCTTCTTTTCGGAAAGCTTTACGAACTCACCGGCCGAAAGCTTATCTACAGCCTTGTTTACCGCAACGATAGGCTTTGTAAATGAGAGTGCAAGTAAGACTGCTACTGCGATCGCTACGATCATAAGCGCAATTCCGGTAATTATCATTACACTGATCATCTTGTTTGCGCTTTCCATCGCAACATCTACATCACTGGCGATAACCGTTGTCCATCCTGTGATCGGCTCGCGGCGATAGGACATGATCCAATTTCCGCCACCAAAATTCGAATTGTAGGATCCGCTTGCTTCAAGAGAGTTTCTTGATTCATTAAACCACTGCTGACTGCTGAAGTTTACAGGAACTCCTCCACTAAGATCCTGAGAAGTATGAGCAATAAGATCTCCGTTGTTGTCCCCGATAAAGATGTCCTGATTTTTAGCGCTGAGCTCGCTCTTTAAAAGCTCTGTGAAATTATCAAGGTTAAAGTTTCTCTGTACCGATCCGATAAAGTTTCCTTCCGCATCGTATATCGCATGTACAAATGCGCAGGTTCTTTCCCCGGTAGCAGGATCGATTATCTCGTCAGATACGTAAAACATCTTTCCGCCGGATACCTGCTTGAAAAACTCTGTATCAGAAACATCTTCAAGCTCACCGACGGTGCGTACAATCTGCTTTCCTTCCGCATTTGTCATGATGAGTGAATTGCCGTCCCCGATCTCATTGTCTACATTAGTAAGCCATTCCGTGATTGCCTTGGGATATGTCTCTCCCTTAAGGATCTTCTTGGCTGAATCTGAATTTGCTACTGCGTTGAGCACCATCATATTTTGCTCAACAACTGCTTTAAAATCATGCTGGACGATGTTTATCTGTGCATCGTTCATTTTATGCATATTGCTGACCGCTTCTTTATTGAGACTATAGTGGCTCATTACAACCGATCCGATAAGCGGTACAGCCATTATTGCTACAATAATAAGTACGAGCTTTGTTTTAACGCTTTGAAAGAATCCAATCTTTCCCCTTGTGCCTTGTTTCTTTGCTGCTGACATTAAAGTTCCTCCTGGCAAAATACTTACAATCTATGGATTTATGCCCAAAGTTCTCTTTCCACAGATTGCAATCATTATAGCATCCCACATTTTTATCCGATACTCACATTTTGCCAAAGAAAACCGATTATTGCTCGTATTACAACCACAGGGAATAACTTTAGAATCTTAGTCTCGCCAAGCTCACTACAACTCAACTATCTGTTATATTATTTGTCCATGAAGAAAAGGCGCCACCGGCATATTGCCGATGGCGCCTTTAAAATCTGAGTTTTGTAGTTTTAGAACTTACCTGCCTTAGCAGCTTCTTCGATAGAAACTGCGGTAGAAACGGTCATACCAACCATAGGGTTGTTACCTGCACCGATAAGTCCCATCATCTCTACGTGAGCGGGAACTGAAGAAGATCCTGCGAACTGTGCATCAGAGTGCATACGTCCCATAGTATCGGTCATACCGTAGGAAGCCGGACCTGCAGCCATGTTATCGGGATGTAATGTACGTCCCGTACCACCGCCTGATGCTACTGAGAAGTACTTCTTACCCTGCTCTACGCATTCTTTCTTATAGGTTCCTGCCACCGGGTGCTGGAAACGTGTGGGGTTGGTTGAGTTACCGGTAATGGATACGTCAACACCCTCCTTATGCATAATGGCAACGCCTTCCGTAACATCATTTGCACCGTAACAGTTAACCTTGGCACGAAGACCCTTGGAATAAGCCTTACGGAATACTTCCTTAACCTGGCCCGTTGAATAATCCATCTCTGTCTCTACATAAGTAAAGCCATTGATACGGGAAATTATCTGGGCTGCGTCTTTACCAAGTCCGTTTAAGATAACCCTAAGGGGTTT
>JAFPRD010000100.1:0-11398 GCA_017401005.1 Lachnospiraceae bacterium | reverse complement strand
CCTTTTTAAAGGAAAACTCCGTAAGCTTTAAGTAACCTTCGGTTTCAAGGACCTTAAAGTTTGCAAAGAACTTTTCTCCCGCGATTTTTGTTACGACTGAGAACTTACGATATACAGCGGCGGGATAAAAGATCGAAAGAAACCTTCTTACGATTATCTCGTAGACCTTGGCTGTTGTGGGATGAAGGGAGTTTAAAGCCCCAAGTCCCTGTCCCGTAGGGATTATAGCGTAGTGGTCCGTAATCTGCTTATCGTTAACGTATCTTGTCTTTGCAAGGCCTTCATACATTTTATTATCAAGGACTTCGGCCGCGTACTGCGCACAGATTCCATATCCCTTAAGGCCGTTTAGATTCTTTGTAATTTCCTTTGAAACCGCGGTAGAAAGGACTCTGGCGTCCGTTCTCGGGTAGGTTGTAAGCTTTTTCTCATAAAGCTCCTGGGCTATCTGAAGGGTCTGGTCCGGGCTTATCTTAAAGTACTTGGAGCAGTCGTTTTGAAGCTCGGCAAGGTTGTAAAGTAAAGGAGGATTTTTGTTTTCCTTTTTGTTTTCAACGGAGTCGATGACGCAGGGGCGCATCTGGCTCTCCCCGGTCTCGGGATTTACAGCCGGCTTGGAAAGAGCGTTTATAAGTCCCAAAGCGTCTTCTTTTTTCTTAAAGCCGTTTTCCTTATAGAGCTTAGGGGACTCGAAAAAGTGCGACCCTTCGACAGCTTTCCATTCTCCGTTAAATTCATGCTCACCTAAAGCAAACTTTCCGACTACGCGGTAGAAAGGCGTCTTTGTAAAGTTACGTATTTCCCGCTCTCTTGTTACGATGATACCAAGTACGCAGGTCATAACACGGCCCACGGCGATTACGCTTTTATCTCTGCCTAAATGCTCTTTAAGCTTATATCCGTACTTAAGAGAAAGGGCTCTTGTGAAGTTTATACCCATCAGGTAATCTTCCTTGGCGCGTAGGTATGCCGCCGCGGAAAGGGCATCGTACTCGGACCAGTCCTTCGCTTCCTTGATGCCTCTAAGGATCTCTTCCTCGGTCTGGGAGTCGATCCAGACTCTCTTACGGGATTTGTCATGCACCCCGGCCATCTTGTCGACGAGTCTGTAGATGTATTCTCCCTCGCGTCCCGAGTCGGTACAGATGTAGATTGTATCAACGTCATCTCTGTTTAAAAGGCTCTTTACGATCTCGAACTGTTTTGCGGCGTTTCCTATAACCTCGTACTTAAACTCCTCAGGGATAAAGGGAATAGTCGTAAGAGACCATTTCCGAAGTTTCTCATCATAGACCTCGGGATAGCTCATAGTTACAAGATGTCCCACACACCAGGTTACAACATAACTGTCGCTTTCGAGGAAGCCGTCACCTTTTCTCATATTCTCTTGTAGTGCGCCCGCGAATTCTCTCGCAACACTGGGCTTTTCCGCGATAAAAAGTTTTTTCAAAGCTACCTCTGCAATTACAGAATAAAAAACGCAACGGCAAATATATAAATATACGCCCTTGCGTTTTGAATTTTAAATCTAAGACTGACTGTTTGCTGCTTGTTCAAGGACCTTTTGGATCTCCCCGGCGGGAAGCGGCTTTCCGAGCAAGAATCCCTGAATTACATTACAGCCCTTGTCATTAAGGTAATTGTACTGATTCTCGCTCTCTACGCCTTCCGCGATGGACTCGAAGCCCATATTGTGGCTCATATTGAGGATAGAATCAAGTATGATACGTGTTGAATTGTCCGAAAGAACGGAATCAACAAAGGTCTTGTCAATCTTTAAGGTATCGATGGGCATCTTCATAAGGTATGAAAGGGATGAATAGCCGGTACCGAAATCATCAAGGGAAATCTTGATTCCAAAGTCTCTTAGTACTTTAAGCTTATTTGAAACAAGCTCAAAATCGTCAATCAAAATACTCTCGGTAATCTCAAGTTCGATGTTTTGAGGATTGACATCATATTTCTTTATAACATTTATAACATTATCGACGAAATCTTCTCTCTTGTACTGAACGGCGGAGATGTTGATGGACATTGTAAAGTCAACGTCGTACATATCCCTCCAGACAGCATACTGTCTGACGCTTCTATCAAGTACGTAGTTTCCGATAGGGATGATGGAGCCGTTCTTTTCGGCGATAGGGATAAATTCCGAAGGAGGTATAAATCCCTTTTCATCATCCTTCCATCTGATAAGGGCCTCAAATCCGCGAAGTGTCTGGTTATCGGCGTGATACTGGGGCTGGAAATAAACCTCGAAGCGGTGGTTTAATACAGCGTCCGAAAGCTTATTCTCAAGGTTTACATTGCTCATAAAGTCTTCGAGCATCTTGGCGTCAAAGTAAACAACCTGGTTATTGCCGAGAGTCTTAGCTTTGAACATTGCGATATCGCCGCAATTTACAAGGGTTAAGGCCGCATCTCCCGAATCCGGGTACTCAGATATGGAGAAGCTGACGCTTACGTTTATTTCCTGTCCGCTGCTCATCTTGAAAGGCTCTACGAGTCTTTTACGGATCCTGCTTATAAAGCTGTCTACAGAGTAGTCTCCGTAAGGGTTGTAGATACCGAGAGCGAATATATCGTTTGAAAGATGGCTGACAAGTACTCTGTCATCCTGGAACTCTTTTAAGTAAGATCCAAACTGCTGGAGATATTCATCTCCGATGATCATTCCAAGTCCATCGTTTACTTTCTTAAAATCATCGATGTCGATGGTGATAAGCGCTACTTTGTCCCCGTTGTCTTTTGCGTCAGCTATAAAGCCGTCCAAAAGGGTGATGAAATAGTTACGGTTGTAAATACCTGTAAGAGAATCGAAATAAGCCATGTAAAGAAGCTCTTCATTTCGCGACATATCTCTTGTGATATCTATAATCTTAATAACTTTATCAGTCAGCTCATCGTTGTCGTATAGTTTTGTGCATATAATCCTGAACCATCGTTTACCGTATGAATCAAGAGTGTCAATGGATTCCTCGTTTTTAGAAAAATTCTCCGAGAAGAAAACTTCTCTGACTCTGCTTTCTTTACTGGGATCAAAGCTCGAAAAGAATCTTTCCAGGTCTCCGTGATCTGTAATCTCAAACCCGAAGACCTTTTTGAAGGAACCCATCGATACATACTGGTCCTTTTCTTTAGAGTAATAAATAAAAGACAGCGAAGCGCGCTCTACAATAAGCTTGTACATGCGCTCCGATTCAGCCAGTTTGTTATTTATCGCTTTTAAAAGGTCCAGCTGATACTGTAAATCGGTCATTAATTTTTCCCCCGGCCGAATTTATTTGTTGAAAAAATCATTTCTTGTTAATGTACCCCTGGGCTTTAAGTAATTCTGCGCAAAGAACTGCTCCGCCGGCCGCGCCGCGGACGGTGTTGTGTGAAAGTCCGACAAACTTCCAGTCGTAGATGGAATCCTCACGGAGTCTTCCGATGCTGATTCCCATACCATTTTCATAATCTACGTCAAGAGCTACCTGAGGTCTGTTATCCTCTTCCATATAGCGGATAAACTGCTTGGGTGCGCTGGGAAGGTTAAGATCCTGAGGCGCTCCCTTGAAGTTTACAAGTTTTTCGATAAGCTGCTGCTTGGTAGGCTTCTTATTAAACTTAACAAATACGGCAGCGGTATGTCCGTTTAAAACGGGCACACGGATGCACTGTGATGTGATCTTGGGCCAGGTAGCGGGCTCGATAACGCCGTTCTTGATCTCGCCCCAGATTCTTAAGGGCTCCTTCTCACTCTTTTCTTCCTCGCCGCCGATGTAGGGGATGATCTTTCCTTCCATCTCAGGCCAATCCTTGAAGGTCTTTCCGGCACCGGAAATTGCCTGGTAGGTGGTAACAACAACCTCTGTAGGCTCGAACTCTCTCCAAGCGGTAAGAACGGGAGCGTAGCTCTGGATTGAGCAGTTGGGCTTAACGGCTACGAATCCTCTTGTAGTTCCGAGACGCTTTTTCTGGAACTCGATAACCTTCATATGCTCTGCATTGATCTCAGGAACAACCATAGGTACATCAGGGGTCCAGCGATGAGCGCTGTTGTTGGAAACAACGGGAGTCTCGGTCTTTGCGTAAGCTTCCTCGATTGCCTTGATCTCGTCCTTTGTCATATCAACTGCGCTGAATACGAAATCAACTTCTGAAGCTACCTTTTCTACTTCGGTAACATCCTTAACAATAAGCTTTTTAACGCCTTCAGGCATAGGTGTAGTCATCTTCCATCTACCGCCAACAGCCTCTTCGTAGGTCTTTCCTGCACTTCTGGGGCTGGCTGCAACAGATACAACTTCAAACCAGGGATGATTCTCAAGAAGAGAAATAAATCTCTGACCCACCATACCGGTAGCTCCTAAAATTCCGACACGTAACTTTTCGCTCATTTTTACATCTCCTATCTGGGTTAAATTTGTCTATACTCGGCTTAGCTTAAACCGGGATTAGATTTAAGGTAATCTTCGGAAAGAGAAATCTCTGTAAGGATTGCTTCCTTTCCGGGGGCGCCGACGGTAAGGCGCTTTCCGACGCAGGTTTCTAAGGATATGGCGTCATATACATCTTTATCGAAGACGGGGCTTATCTCCTTAAGCTCCTCAAGTGACATTTCTTCGATTGATTTGTTTTTATCGATGCAGGCAAGTACGAGCTCGCCGACTATTCTGTGGGCATCGCGGAAAGCAACTCCCTTTCCTACGAGGTAATCCGCAGCGTCCGTGGCGTTTGTAAAGCCGTTCATCGCGCTCTTCGCCATACGCTCCCTGCGAAATTTCATAGTCCTAATCATACCGGTAAAGAGGTGGATGCAGTTGTCCGCATTGTCCATAGCGTCGAAAGCCACTTCTTTATCTTCCTGCATATCCTTGTTGTAGGCAAGAGGAAGTCCCTTCATCGTAGTAAGAAGGCTCATAAGGCTTCCGTAGACTCTGCCTGTCTTGCCTCTTACGAGCTCTGCGATATCGGGGTTTTTCTTTTGAGGCATGATAGAGCTTCCTGTAGAGAAAGCGTCATCAATCTCAACAAACTGATATTCATTGCTGTTCCAGATGATAATCTCTTCGGAAAATCTGGAAAGATGCATCATTATCGTAGATAAAGTAAATAAATATTCGAGAAGGTAATCTCTGTCCGCTACGGAATCGATACTGTTTCTCGTAGGGCAGTTAAAGGATAGCTCTTTAGCCGTAAAATCTCTGTCCAAAGGATAGGTGGTACCGGCGAGGGCTCCGGCTCCCAAGGGACATTCGTTCATACGCTTATATAAATCGGCAAGTCTTCCTCTGTCTCTTCTAAACATCTCGAAGTAAGCGCCGTAGTGATGCGCAAGGGTAATGGGCTGAGCCTTTTGAAGGTGAGTGAAACCGGGCATATAGGTTTCCGTATTTTCCTTCATCGTATTTAAAATACTCTCCAAAAGAGAAAGAAGTAAGCTGTCGGTTCCGGCTACGCGGCTTCTTGTATAAAGGCGCATATCCAGAGCAACCTGGTCATTACGGCTTCGGCCAGTATGAAGTCTTTTCCCGGGCTCTCCGATTCTTTCCGTAAGAACGGCTTCTACGAAGCTGTGTACATCTTCGTATTCGTCGGTAATAAGGATCTTTCCGCTCTTAACATCCTCTTCGATACTGTCTAATCCTTTAAGGATCGCGTCTTTATCGGACTCTGTAAGGATTCCCTGCTTCGAAAGCATCTTAACGTGGGCTCTGCTTCCCATAAGGTCAACAAAGATAAGTCGCTTATCAAAATTGATCGAAGCGTTGAAATCGTAAACTTCTTTATCGGTCTTGTCTTTGAAACGTCCGCCCCAGAGCTGAGCCATGGTATCCTCCTTGAGCATATGCAAGAGTTTAGCTATATTGATAAATTTTTATCTATATTTGCAAATATGCGGAAGCCTCTTGTTCGTAGAAAGTTTCAAGTTGGCTCCCGCATCTAAATTAATTAAAGCTGAAAAAGGGACTTGAACCCTCGACCCCTTCATTACGAGTGAAGTGCTCTACCGACTGAGCTATTTCAGCAATTAACCTTGATAATTATAATAGCAGACGCTGAAAAAATCAACCGATTTAGGCAAAATAACTACAAAATATAGTACTTTTTAAAAAGCACCTACGATGGGTTGTTTATATGTACATCCAACTGAGGGAAAGGTATGGATATTTCGTTTGCATCAAGGGTCTTTTTTGTGTTCTCGGTAATGCGGTAGTAAGCGTCCCAATAGTCCCTGCTATTAACCCAGAATCTTACGGTAAGCTCTACGCTGCTGTCTTTAAGGCCGCTTACAACGACTCTGTGCTCTTTATCTTTAAGAACGCTTTCATCATTTTCAAGCATATCAAGTAAAACCGCTTTAGCCTTGTCGATATCGGCATTGTAGGAAATACCGCAGATTACATCAATCCTTCTTGTCTTTTCTTTTGTGACATTAACGATAACGTTGTTCGCCAGATTACCGTTAGGCAAAACAACGATCTTGTTGTCGAAGGTGCGAAGTCTTGTGTGGAAAATCTTAATCTCGATAACGGTTCCTTCTTTACCCGAGCCGGAATCGGAAATATAATCCCCGACATTAAAGGGCTTAAGGAGAAGTATAAGGATTCCGCCGATAAGATTGGCTAGGGAACCCTGAACAGCAAGGCCAATAGCTACTCCGGCGGATCCGATGATGGCGACAATACTTGCCGCGTCAACACCGCACTGAATCGCTATAAGAAGAATAAGAAGCACAAACAGTGCCGCATTCACAAAGGAATCCACGAATCCCTTGACACCGGCGTCTGCCTTCGCTTTCTCCATTCCCTTTGCAATAAGCTTTCTGATCAGCTTGATAAGCTGAAGGCCGACTATAAAGAAAATAACCGCTATCACGATCCTAAGTCCCATGGAAAGAGCCTTTGGAGCGAATTCTTCGATATATTTTTTAAGGATTCCCGCTTTTACGATATCTATTGGGTTTGCGGCTGCAGTAACCTCTGTTAATGTAGTAGCCGCTGTTTGTAGTGCAATTAATAGATTCATACATGCCTCTGTGACTTGGTATTTTGTTTATTTAGAGCCCGTAAAGGTTATTTATCCTTGCCTGCGCTCTTTTTTGATTTCTTGATAGGAGTGTTCCTTCTGATGCGCTCCTCAATAACCTTTGCAAGTTCAGTCTCCGTATAAGGGATGAACTTAAGTACCGATACGGATAAAGGAGCAAGCTTAACGGTAATAGACTGTGCCCTTCCGTCTGACTGGTTGTCGATTGCGCGCTTAATCTGCTGATTGGCTACGCCGCTTCCTCCGAAGAGCTTATAATCCGTATTGAGGATTTCTTTGTATTTTCCTTCGTAAGGAACGCCTGTCTTGATGGTCTGTTCGATGCCCGCAAAGTTGGCAACGCAGACGATCATATCCTCCGGGTCGTCAGTCTTTCTTACAAAAGAAACGTAGCAGCCCTCTCTGTTTAAGTTACTGAGCCATTCAAAGCTCTCGGGATTTTCGTTTTCCGCGGAAAGAGCCGGTTCTGAGGTGTAGAGCTTATTAAGCGCCGCGCAAAGCCCTTCCGAAGCCTTGCTGAAGCTCTCTGATACAAGCTTATATCCCGGGTGCAGGTAAGAATAGCAAAGAGAAAGTCTAAGGGAAGACAGTCTTTGCTCTTCTGTTCCGGGGAAAAGATCTAAAAGCCCTCCTCCTTTAACAAGAAGTTCATCCGTAAGAGGAAGGATAAATTTCTCCGCATAGGAATAAACAAGCTCGTCCGTCAGCTTATTTTGAAGGTCTCCGCGCTCTATGGGATCGTGGGAAATATAATCAAAATACTCTCCGATAAAGCCCTCGTTCCATTTATAGTCAAAGCCGTATCCGTTATGTTCCTGGGAAACAGTCATTCCCTGATGAGCCGAGGAATCCTCCGCCATAACGAGGATATCTTTTCTGAAAGCCTTTGCCTCTTTTATGAATTCTTTAAGGAAGCTTATAGCCTCGATGTTTTCGTTGTTGCCGTAGATATTGGGGATCCACTCTCCCGGTCCTTTACCGTAATCGAGATAGATCATCTGCGCAACGCCCGAAACGCAGATTCCGTCAGCATGAAACTCTTTTAAGAAATAGAGTCCGCTTGAAAGAAGGAAGCTTATAACTTCACCTCTTCCGTACTGGAAAAGACCTCTTTTGCCATCTTTTGAAAGGCCCTGTTTGGGGTCTTGATGCTCGTAAAGGTATGTTCCGTCAAAGCATTTAAGTCCTGCCTCCTCAAGGCCAAAGCCCGATGGCATCCACTTAAAGACTACGCTAATTCCCTCTTTATGAAGGGAGTCAACGATGAGTTTAAGATTGTTTTTATAACCGATCCCCGGATTGATCTCGTAAAAATTACTGCAGATTCTTTCGCTTTTGTCGTAAAAGGCCTGTACACTTAAAAGAGCACAGGTATATCCGGATTCTTTTATCTCGGCGAGTAGATTTACGATATCTTTTTTAAGCTGCTTTGCGTTAGATGAAAAGCGGTCGTAGGATACCTCATAGATCAGCATATCCTTTGGATTTTTCTTTTTTGAGATAAAGGCCTTGTCGGTCCAGGTATACTCGCTTTCCTCACTAATAACGGATACTCCGTTTTCTATCCTTGAAGCAAAAGGGTCGTTCTTTTTAAGGATAACATCGCCCTTTAATTTTATCTCGTATCTGTACTTTTGGTTTTCAAGATTGCCGGGGATAAAAAGCTCAAATACGCCGCCGGCTCTACGCTTCATCTGGTAGATACGTCCGTCCCAGCCGTTGAAATCTCCGACTACGCTTACGCGCATAGCAAAAGGTGCCCAAAGAGTAAAGTTAACTCCCCTCTCTCCGTCAAGTTCCATTACATGCGCCCCGAAGTATTCCTGCGCATTAAGGAGCTTTCCCGTTTCGAATTTCTTTATATCAGCATCTTTGATAACAGCACCGTGCCTGTAGGGGTCTCCGAGGTAGCAAACCTTATCTTCGATGCCTTCTCCTTCGTAGGTAACTTTATATGTATAATTATTAACGTTTTTCTCGGGTAAAAGGATTGCGAAATATCCGTCGTCATCCGCTATCTCCATGGGAGATACGATAGTGTTTCCACTTTGGGAAACCCATTTGATGCTGCTTTTCTTGGCTCCGGGAAAATAGGCCTGGATAAGAGTCTGACTTCCGTGTTTATGAGGGCCGAGGAGGTCCTGCGGATGGTCGCATTCGGAATAGATGATTTCCTCGATATCAGCCCAGTTCATGAGTTTGTAAAGCTTTTTATTCATTAGAATTACCCCTTGAATCTAAATTATAAAAAATACTTAAAACCAGTATTTATTTTACCATAAAGTAACTATATATGGTAAAATAGTTTGGAAATTTGAGTAGAAAATTGTATGAATTATTCGAACAATTTTACTAAGAATATATTTAAGGAGCAATTTGAAATGACCGACGAACAAAAGAAAATGCTTGATAGAATTAATAAATATGCAGAGCAGGTATTAGACGATATCGACCCTCAAAAGACGAGAGTTTCGATTCAGCTCGAAGCCTTAAAGCCTATTATGAGCGTAATCGCCAAGGAACAGGGTAAAGAAGTGACCGATATCTTTATCGAATATATGGATCTTGCAAGCGAAGCTTCCGTAGCATCCGATAACAAGATGCGCGAAGCACTTAAGGACTTAAACGAAGGTGACGATTCCAATCCGCCTCTGCTTTACAGATAATGAATTAAGTGACGGTGGTTTATTCGTCATGTAATCTTTATACATAAATAAAGACCACGGTGTCAAATAACCGTGGTCTTTTTGATTACTTATTTGACTACGCGGACACGGAATACTCCGTCAACTGCAGCCATCTCTTTGATGACGTCATCGGAAGCAGCGCTCTCAATGTCGAACATTGTTACAGCGTACTCTCCTTTTGACTTGTTTACCATGTCAGAGATATTAATGCCATGCTTACCGAATACTCCGGTAAACTGAGTGATCATGTTTGCGATATTCTTGTGGAATACTGCAACTCTTCCTTCCTTTACGCAAACTCCCATGTCAATTGCAGGATAGTTAACGGAATTCTTGATGGTTCCGTTTTCAAGGTAATCCATAATCTCCTGAACCGCCATAACAGCGCAGTTATCTTCAGATTCCTCAGTTGATGCTCCAAGATGAGGAGTAAGGATCACACCTTCTTTTCCGGCTGTTGTGGGATTTGCAAAGTCTGAAACATATCTCTTAACCTGACCGTTCTTAAGAGCCTCAAGCATATCTCCCTCGTCAACAAGAAGGTCTCTTGCGTAGTTGATCACAACAACGCCCTTCTTCATCATTGAGATGGCTTCTCTGTTGATCATTCCCTTAGTGGAATCAAGAAGAGGAACATGAATTGTGATATAGTCGCAGTTTGCGTAGATATCTTCTACTTTCTCAACATGCTTAACTTCTCTCTTAAGGCTCCATGCAGCGTTAACAGAAAGGTAAGGATCGTATCCGTATACTTCCATTCCAAGGCTGATTGCTGCATTTGCAACCTTAACACCGATGGCACCAAGTCCGATTACGCCAAGTTTCTTGCCGTAGATTTCGGTACCTGCAAAGTTCTTCTTTTCTTTCTCAGCGGTCTTAGCAATATTCTCATCTCCGGCATTTGCCTTACACCATTCGATACCGCCTACGATATCTCTGGCTGCGAGGAACATTCCCGCAAGAACGAGTTCTTTAACACCGTTTGCGTTTGCGCCGGGAGTATTGAAAACAACGATTCCCTTTTCTGCGCACTTATCAAGAGGAATATTGTTTACTCCGGCACCTGCTCTTGCTACTGCAAGAAGGTTGTCGGATAATTCAAGCTCATGCATCGAAGCGCTGCGTACAAGTACGCCGTCAGCATCCTCGAATTTATCGGTAACACTGTAATTGCTTGTAAGATTGGAAAGGCCAACCTGAGCAATAGGATTTAAGCAATTAATCTTATACATATCTTTGCTCCTTTTATGAATTCTCTTTTTCGAACTTTTCCATAAACTCTACAAGCTTCTGTACGCCTTCAATGGGCATAGCATTGTAGATACTTGCTCTCATACCGCCAACGGTTCTGTGACCTTTAAGGTTAACAAATCCGGCTGCAGTAGCTTCCTTAACGAACTTAGCATCAAGCTCTTCGTTTCCGGTTACGAAAGGAACGTTCATAAGAGAACGGGAAGCAGGCTCAACGGTTCCCTTAAAGAGCTTGCTCTTGTCGAGGAAATCGTAAAGGATCTTTGCCTTCTCTTCGTTATGCTTCTTCATTGCTTCAAGTCCGCCCATTTTCTTGAGCCACTTGAACACCTTGCCGCAGATGTAAATGGTGTAGCAGGGAGGAGTATTGTAAAGGGAATCATTATCAGCCTGGGTCTTCCACTTGAGCATGGTAGGAGTTCCGG
>JAFPRD010000099.1:0-3072 GCA_017401005.1 Lachnospiraceae bacterium | reverse complement strand
CGCCTGTCTCCAAGCTTTGTTCCGTCCTTGTAATGAACATATCCGTAAAACTCAAAAGGTCCGGCGGGCTTGTCGCTGACTGCTACAGATACAACATTTACCTTATCAAGGACATAGTAAAGATAATACTTTCCATCAGAACCAACGGTTACATCGGGAGCATACAGGCACATATGTCCGTCTTTGTTGAAAGGATCGGCAGTCTTGGGATAGATGATGCCTTCGTAGTGCCAGTTGCCAAGATCAGAAACGGGAGCCGACCAGCAAACGTAATCGCCGAGGCAGAAAGTCTCGCCGTCGTAGAGGTCGTGAGATCCGTATACATACACTCTGTCTCCGAATACATAGGGCTCACCATCGGGTACATATTCCCAGGAAGGAAGATAAGGATTGACCGCCTGTTTCTTGCCTGTCATACCGAGGCGGATACCGCCTTCTTTTCCGGGAACAGCGCCGCGTCCGTCAAATACCATCTCAGACTTGTCATCTTCTGTATAAGGCTTCCAAAGAGGAAGCGGCTGACCTGTAGTTCCGATTCCGTTGGGATTCGATGTCTTAACGAAATTCGCCACCATATCCGCCATCTGACGGGCAAGGTCAAAATGTCTTCCCTCGAAAGGTCTCCAGCATTTTCCCAAAGTTTCAAAGAAAAACCAAAGATCTACGGAGTGGAATGTACCCGGGTGGTCCCAGCCGGGGATATCGGGATCAAATCTGTAATAATAGTAGTTTTGAGAAGGATTTGCTTTCTTTGCATCAAGGAAAGTGGACTTTACGCTCATCTCAACGACGCTCTTGCCGTCCATTGTAAACTCATCGCTTGTATTTCCGGAGATAATGGGAGCGTTGGCGCTTCTGCCCTTAGCAATCTTGATAATAGGGTCTTCATCGCAGAACTTTCCGTCGTTTATGGGGAACATTCTTTGATGCTCTGCCGCGTAGGCGCCGTACTTTGCCCTAAGTTCAAAAGCATCCATCTTTCTTGCTTCTTCGAGGCTCCCTATTCCCGCAAACTTAAAGAAGTCCTCGCCCTTTTTTTCGGCCTTTTCGAGATTTAGGGGCTTGAAGATATCGGACTCCTCTTCGGGATGGCGGATCATTCCGCTTAAAACGATGGCTCCCTTAATCTTGTCAAAGTTTGCTTCATGTGTAAACTGGTGCATTACGCTGGCACCGCCCGCTGACTGCCCCATGATCGTAATGCGCTCAGGGTCACCTCCGAAGGCTGCGATATTTCTATAAACCCATTCGAGTCCCGCCTTTTGGTCGAGGAGTCCGAAGTTGGCAGGTGCATCGGGAGATTCTTTTGTAATCTCGGGATGAGCCAAGAATCCGAAAAGCTGAAGTCTGTAGTTTACACTGACAACGATAATTCCGCGCTTTGCGAGCTGTTCTCCGTCAAACTCCATCTCCGCGGTATATCCCCACTGAAATCCGCCGCCGAAATACCAGACAAGTACGGGAAGCTTTTCATCAGTCTTTTTCGCGGGAGTCCATACATTTAAGTAAAGACAATCCTCGCCCATAGGAATTTCGGGATCAACATGCCAGTCGCGGCAGTAGATATCGTCTCCGAGTCCCGGAGTATCCTGGACGGAGATGGGTCCGAATTTATAAGCCTCAAGCACACCTTCCCAGTCCTTAGCGGGCTGCGGCGCGCGCCATCTGTTTTCACCGACGGGCGGAGCTGCAAAGGGAATTCCTTTATAAACCGTAATCCTCGGGTTTGTTCCCGGAAGTCCGCGTACTTCGCCGTTTTCAACTCTTGTTTGTCTTAACATAATACCCCTTTCTGAAACCTCAAATACTTATTAACCCAAATACATATTCTTTCATCTTCTCTGATAAGAGAATTGTTCTCTTACTTTTTTATAATAGGAGGAAATGTCAAAAACTTCTTATCTGATTTTGCTACCGATTTGTAAAATATTGCGATGTATCTGAGAGCAAATTTTGGGGAAATCGGAGCAAATTGTGTGTGGTAGCAGGTGGTGCCCGCCCCTTATAATCGCAATATGATTAGACAACGAATCAGCAAAAATTTAATACTTTGTTCCGGAGCTTTTTTAGCTTTGGGTCTTGCCTGCCTGTCGATTGCAGGGTGCGCAAAAGGTGCGGACAAAACAGCAGAAGCAGACTTAACCGATGGTATTACTGAAAATGATACGGAAATCAGTTCCGAAAACCAAGAAACCAAATCCGAGAAAGGAATAGAAGAAATGGAAGAAATCTTCAAAAACATTGAACTTGCAAAGGCCGTAAAGCCTCTGACAGACCATAACCCCGTTATGACCCAGCGCTTCGGCGCAGACCCCTACGCTCTTGTTTACGACGGAAGGGTTTACCTTTATATGACAGGTGACGATCCGATGTATGAGGCGGACGGAAGCCTTAAGGAAAACAATTATTCAAACATTTATACTATCAACGTTATCTCATCCGCAGACCTTGTTAACTGGACTGACCATGGAACGGTGTACGCCGCTTCAGATAAAGGACAGGCTACCTGGGGCGCAAATTCCTGGGCTCCCGCTGCCGCTTACAAAAATATAAACGGCAAGGACAAGTTCTTCTTATATTTTGCAAACAACGGAAACGGAATCGCCGTTCTTGAAGGCGACACCCCTTATGGACCTTTTACCGATCCGATAGGCGGTCCCCTCATCTCAAGACAGACTCCTACCTGCGCGGAAGTAGCATGGCTTTTCGACCCCGCCGTACTTATGGACGATGACGGAAAGGCTTATATCTACTTTGGAGGAGGAGTACCTACTCCCGAGATGGCTGCAAATCCCGGAACCGCCCGCGTAGCAAAGCTTGCCGACGATATGATCAGCCTTGACGGAGATCCTATTCCGATTGAGAACGTTGAGTATCTCTTCGAGGATTCGGGAATCAATAAGATAAACGGAACCTACTATTATTCATATTGCTCCAACTTCAGTATGACAAAGGAAGCTATGGAAGAAAAGGGCTATCGTATGGGCGAGATCGTAACTATGAAGTCCGATAAGCCAATGGGTCCCTTCGTTCCGGCTAATCCCGTACTTGCAAACCCTGAGCATTTCTTCG
>JAFPRD010000098.1:0-17675 GCA_017401005.1 Lachnospiraceae bacterium | reverse complement strand
TTGTTGTAGGCTGTTTCAGTCCCCTGGGATTTATACATAAACATCGGGCCGATAAGCGAATCGCTGAATTTCGGCATCAGTCTTGCCACTCTTCCGCCCTCTTCATCAAGGGTAAGAATAAGCGGAATCTTTGAAAACTCTTTTACATCGGAAAGCATCTGTTTAGTCTGTTCCTCAGACTCAAAATTGCTTGAATCGTAAATAATCCCACAAACAGGATAATCTTCAAGCGCTTTCTTTGTAATATCCCCGGATATCTTGGCACCGTTTACTCCCGAAAGTGTCGCAAAAGAAGGTAAGATCATCTGACACACCTTTTCATGCAAAGACATGGAATTCATTACAAAATCAATGTACTTTTCCTGTGCGTCCGTCTCCGGATCCGAAGGGATATTACCAGTTTCATCGGCGATACTTTCATTATTTTCTTCCACCCCTTCCAAAGAAGCGTTTTCCGCCAACCCGTCATCCGGAATTACCTCTTCTGACATTTCAGAGGTATTTATATCCCCGCTCTCGCTACTGACATCCTCGGAAGTAGCGCCTTCCGCATCAAGGGCTTCTTCTATCTGCTCGGTATCCCGTTCTTTATCCCTGTTTTTAGTTGTCTGCATATATCCCAAAAGGAATATAAAAAGCATTATCGTAATTATTCCGATCAGGGTCCAGTTCTTTTTACTCTTGTTCATAATCTCTTTCCCGAATTTACAGGTAAGCCCGGTAGACTTTGCCATAAAGTATAAAACCCCGACAAATAATTGCCGGGGTTAAAAAACTAAAAAATTTACTGTCCGTTAGCCAGCACACAAAGCTCATCAAGCATCTTGGGAAGTTCGGTTCCCATATTCTCGTTTGTAAACTGGCAGGTACCGACTTTTCTATGTCCTCCGCCGCCATACTTAAGCATCAAGCTTCCGACGTTAATGTTTGAAGTCTTGTTTAAGATGCTGTATCCGACAGCAGCGCTGCATCCTTCGCCGCCCTTTCCGCTTACTATCCAGGCGGAAATATTCTGCTCAGGGTACATGGAGTAGATCATAAAGCGGTTACCGGTATAGATGGGGTCTACACCGCGAAGATCGCTGATGATGACATTTCCCTCGGTGTGGGTATGAGCCTTGACCATCTCTTTAAACTTTTCGGTCTGCTCATTATAAACCTCGATACGCTCCTTTACATCGGGCATATTAAGAATCTCTTCTGTTGTATTCTTGCTACAGGCAACAAGAAGCTTTTCCATAAGCTGATAGTTGGAAACCGTAAACTGTCTCCAGCGTCCTAAGCCTGTTCTCGGATCCATCAAAAATCCGATAAGGATCCAGCCGGTAGGATTCATAACCTCATCAACGGTAAGATTTCCGGAGTCAACCTTATCAACCGCGATCATAATATCGTCGTACTGAGGGAATCTCTCTTTACCGCCGTAATATTCGTAAATGATCCTTGCGCAGGAAGGAGTAACACGGCTCTCACATTTATACTTACCTTCAAGCTGCTGACGCTCAAACTCGCTTGAATGGTGGTCAAACCAGAGTCCGCATCCTTCCACATAAGGCACATTTGCAAGACAGTCATCCTCTGTAATCTCTACAAGGCCGTCCTGGAGATCCTTAGGATGAGCAAATTTCCAATGATCTATAACCCCTGCCTCAAGGAGCAATGCTCCGCATACCAATCCGTCAAAGTCTGAACGCGTTACAAGTCTCAATTTTTTCTCCTTTCTCTATACCGACCTGCGGTATACCCCTAACAAAAAAAGATTATTTAGTTGAATTTTAACACATTATTTGACCATATTCCATATAAAAATAAATACAATTTAAGAAATTTTATCAATCCGTTTGACTATTTGTATTACTTGATTACGTACTGTTTCTTGCCCGCTAATTTTGCGCTGTAAAGTACTTTGTCCGACTCGGAATAAAGCGCTTTAAAGCTGACTCCGGATATCTTGTCCGAAGGCACCGCACCTATTGAAAGACTTGTGATTCCTTCGTACTTCATATTCTTAAGCCTTTTCTCAAAATCATCCATAAGTTTATCCAGAATCTTTGCAATCTTCTCCTTGTCCACACATCTTCTTATATAAGCGCAAAACTCATCTCCGCCTATACGGCTGCAGAACATCTCCGTCTCGGGAATCTCCTTTAGGATTTCAGAAAGCGCGATCAGGACGGCATCTCCGCACTGGTGACCGTTTTCGTCGTTGACCTTTTTGAAATTGTCCATATCGATCATCACAAAGGTTCCGGGCTCTTCGTCTTCAAGATCCGCCTCCACAAGCTCCTGGAAATAGTTACGGTTGTAAAGCCCCGTAAGCGCATCCCTTATAGCGAGCTCATGTATCTTTTCAACGTTTTTGTAATGCTCTGTATTGTCGATTATCCAAAGCATATGTCCCTGAACATATCCGCCGTCTGTAAGCGGCTCCTGGACAAAGTCATAAATCTTATCATTCAGCGTAAGAGTCTGTTTCTCATGTTTAAAAATAGGACCGAGGCTTTCATGGTTAAGCAGACATTTGTTATTCGGAATAGGTCCGAATATGCCTTCAATCCGCTTGTTCTGGTATTGAACGCAGTAATTTGAATCAACAACAAGTATTCCCTCGAGGCTGTGGTCAAGAGCGTTGGCCCCGGCTATCATTACTGAATCCCAGAATCCCAGTTTATACAAGCAGATGTACATACAGCTTGCCGCAAGAATGATTCCGATGGCGGGAATCTCGTATCCCCCCGTCAGTCCGAGGAGCTTTATGACATACGGGAGCCAGCAAAAGATAAATGCTACCAAAACGTAAAGAAGTCTCTTTCTTTCGGGTCTGCTTCCCGTCCGGTATTTCCTGATGCAAAAAACAAAAGAAACAACCGAGATAAGCATCATATATCCTATGGACATATAAAATCCCGGACCATATACCAGGTAAGGCCTGCTAAAGGGTAAATTGCTGTATGTGACCCCGATCTCTTTGTAGAAAAATCCGTTTTTCCTTGTAAGTATCAGCATGTACAGAAAAATCATAGACGCGGAAACACCAAAGATGTAAACAAATTTAGGCACAGTCCTTCCGCAAAGCACGCTGATAAAGAATATAACCGCCAGAAACAGTACGTATTCCCCGAAGTATTCTATGATACAGGCAAGATGAACTCCTTCGGAGGTATCGGAAAGAATCTCCATTATAAATCCGATCGTATAAAACATGGCTCCGAACTCGATAATAAGAAGCGATGCCTGTCCTTTTGACGGCCTACTGTATGCGGTCATTACGGTAATAACCATTACAACAACAATGCCGACAATATGGATTCCCAAATATAAAGACCAAGCCGAGGCTTTCTTTGTAAATAATTCCTGTATAAAGAAAAGTACAAGAAAGTGCGCGGGATAAAAGGCGTAAAAGAAATATCTTCCGCCGATATCCTTTCCCTTTTCACCGTTGTAGCAATAAAGAAGAGGTAAAGCAAGGTTAAATCCGAGGAAATAAAGCTTATCCCACCAAACCCAGTTGTAATGTGAAAAATGATATTTTCCGTTTAAAATGATGGCTATGACCAAAAACAGCACCATAGTCACATCAATTAAAACAAACCAGAATGCCTTTTGTTTGAAGGTCTTTCCGTAGTAGAAGGCAAGAATAAAGAGCATCGGCGTGATGATCCAGCCGCCTACGGTAGCAGATATTACGAACAAAAGGATTGCTAAAATAACCTTCACCGCCTTGTGGAGCTTTTTACTCTCAAGCACAGTCAACAACAAAAGTCCGAGCAAAAGGTCAAAAATAATATTTTGTCTGTATTCGTATTCCTCGTGGAAAAAGAGGTAAAAAGGTATTATAGTCGCAGCAGCAAAGAGAGCCATGCGATATATGTACTTTCGCAGATTTCCGGTCTTTTTAAAACCTTCCGCGATAAAAAAGCACATAATAGGCACGGTAAATCTTCCGAGGACATGCATAACCTGCCCGAGGGGAGAATAAAAATCCACAAATCCCCAGGCAACATGATCAATTACCATCGATACGATTGCTATTATCTTTAGTTGTGTTCTGTTTAAACTAATTCCCTTTTTCATATAACGAACATCCTTAACAATATATATAATAATATCAAAAAATTATAATAAATCAAACTTACAAAGGGCGTGTTTTCTGATATACTAATGCCCATAGGAAATGAAAAGGAGATATCCCGATGGAACATAAAAACCCAATAACAACCGGATGCGGCAAGGATCAGTTCATCACGATCGGTGAGATCATGCTTCGCCTTACCCCTCCGAATTATGAAAAAATAAGGATGACTACGAGCTTTGAGGCCAGCTACGGCGGTTCAGAAGCCAATATTGCTCTTGCCCTTGCAAACCTTGGCGTAGAGAGTACCTTCTTTACCGTAGTTCCGAACAACTCTCTCGGAAAAAGCGCAATAAGGCTGCTTCGAAGCAATGATGTGCACTGTACCCCCGTAATCCTCTCAACTCCGGAAGAGACTCCTACTCACAGGCTCGGAAGCTACTATCTTGAGACCGGTTACGGAATCCGTCCCAGTAAAGTAATTTACGACAGAAAGCACAGCGCCATTACCGAGTATGACTTTTCAAAGCTTGATATAGACGCTCTCCTCGAGGGATACACCTGGCTCCATATGAGTGGAATAACACCTGCTCTTGCGCCAAATTGCAGAGAGCTTACGATGAACGTTCTTAAAAAAGCAAGGGCTAAGGGAATAACCATCAGCTTCGACGGAAATTTCAGGAGCAAGCTCTGGAGCTGGGAAGAAGCCAGAGATTTCTGCACCGAGTGTCTCCCTTATGTTGATGTTCTTTTAGGCATCGAGCCCTACCATCTTTGGAAAGACGAATCCGATCATAAAAAAGGAGATGTCAAGGATGGTATCCCTCTTCAGCCCACATATGAACAGCAGGATGAGATTAATCAGGCATTCGTTAAAAGATACCCCAACATCAAATGTATTGCCCGCCATGTCAGATACGCCCATTCCGGTTCGGAAAACAGCTTAAAAGCTTTTCTTTGGTACGAAGACCATACATTCGAAAGCAAACTCTACACCTTTAATATCTTAGACCGCGTCGGCGGCGGAGATGCTTTCGCCAGCGGACTGATCTATGCAATGATGCACGATTACAAGCCTATGGATATGGTAAACTTCGCCGTGGCTTCAAGCGTTATCAAGCACACGATCAGAGGTGATGCCAACATCACTGATGACGTTGAAAGCATTAAAAACCTCATGAACATGAACTATGACATAAAAAGATAAATATGCGGATTGTCAATCCGGTTTCTATTCAAATAAAAAGTATTCGCAGCGTAAGTTTCCCCCTTCCGCACCGTCTTCATTTCTGATATATAAACCGCACTTTACTCCGACCCATCTTCCGGCCTTTGCGTTAAGCGTAAGGGCCGGTTTGTAGTTTAAGCCGTCAAAACCATACGATAAAGTAACAATCTCCTTCGGAACGGGAAATTCGTATTTTCCGTCTTTGTTTATCTCGTCAGAGGTAACGCGCGTTACTGAATATTTAAAATATATCTCTTTTGCCATTCCTTCCGGGAAAATGTCTTCATCAATCTCTGTAACCAAATCATTTGCAGTCGCTTTTTCATTGGTGAAGGTCTGCTCTCCCGAGATAGTTCGAAGGTCGCATCTGCCGTTCTTTAGAAGCACCGAAAGCGCTCCGTATGAAACACCCATATTTATGATTCCGGCCTCGTCTCCTTCTTTTATACCCGATAAATCAAGTTTTGTCTTTACGGTAAACTCCGGCATGGGCCATTTCTGTAAAAAGAGGTTAGGCTGATCTGAAATACTTTTTTCAGCGGGGACAGACTTTAAATAAATGCAGGACTCAAACGCTGAAGGCTTTGCCCAGTCACTCTCATGATTGGCATTCCACTGCCACTGAAGCCCTATGGTGTCAAGATCAAAATCATCCCCGGCATCCGGCGCAAATATCCCTGTATCAATGTTTACAGGCTTGTCCATCCTTGAAACAGGCTTTCCGCAGGTCTCTCCTTCTTTTGCCTTCCCTATTACAGGCCAGTCATTTACCCACTTAAGGGGCTGAACATGAACAATTCTTCCGGCGGCATATACGTCCTGAAAATGCAAAAAGAAGTCTCTTCCATCCGGAGTATCAACCCAGGCTCCCTGATGAGGTCCGTTTACGTCCGTATCCTTTTGTTCCATAACAATACGGTACTCGTAGGGACCATATATATTCTTAGAGCGAAGCACAGTCTGCCATCCCTGCTTTACGCCGCCGGCAGGGGCAAAAATATAATACCACCCGTTACGTTTATAGAGTTTAGGCCCTTCTATGGTTTGCTGGTCATTCTGATTTCCGTCAAAAACCTTAACAGTTTCTCCGATCATAGCGGTAAGATCCCGCGAAAGCTCTGTTATCGCCAAGACGCTTTTAAACCCTATCCGGCTCTTTGCATACGCATTAACCATATATGCTTTTCCGTCATCATCAATAAACGGACAGGGATCGATATATCCCTTTCCTTCATATACGGCGACGGGTTCGGACCAGGGTCCTTCCGGCTTTTTCGCCTTTGTAACAAAGATACCTTCATCAGGCATAGGGAAAAATATCACAAATTCCCCGTCATAATATCTGATAGAGGGCGCCCAGACTCCGCAGCCATGGGCGGGCTTTTTATATCTGTCGTAGGGTATGTTTTCAAGACCGTAGCCGACCATTTTCCAATTGACCAGGTCTTTTGAGTGAAGTATGGGGAGTCCCGGTGTGTTGCAAAAGCTGCTTGCCACCATATAATAATCTTCTCCCACACGAATTACGTCGGGATCGGAATAATCCGTATAAAGTACCGGATTTATAAATGTTCCGTCCCCGAGATCTGAATACCGGTTTTCCATCTTCCTAATGTCTCCTGTATTGTGTATTTAATTATGCGGTTAACCGCGTTTTTATCAATTTGAGCTATCCTGCTGAATCCTTGAAAAAGACCTGATTCTCACAACAAGGCTTATGATCAGGGGAATTACCATTATCGCCCAGACAATGGGCTCTGCTATGATGATTCCCCAGTATGCCAGTATCGGAGTTAAATTAATTGCTATTATAACTTTACCCACCAGTTCCAGGCCGCTGGATATTACAGGGCTGATATGGTCTCCCATTCCCTGAAGCGTATTTCTAAAGAGGGTGACCATGGCGGCGATAATATAAAACGATGTATCAAACCTTTGATACAATACCGCATTGTGAATAATATACGGATCGTCCACAGCGGTTATGAGCCATATAAGCACGGGACATATTGTCCAGCTCATCACCTGCACCAGAACTATCCATATTGCATTTATAATCAGCGCGGTGATAAGCCCCTTTTTGATTCTGTCGATACGCTTTGCGCCGAAGTTTTGTCCGCTAAACGTAGCCATTGTTGTTCCAAAGACGCTAAATGGCATCATATAGAGATTGGTAAGCTTTCTTGCTCCGGTATGAGCCACGATGATCTTAGATCCGAGACTGTTGATAGCCGTCTGAAGAGAGAGCGTACCGAAAGCTACAAGACTGGACATAAGTCCCATAGAAAAACCGCCCGATAAAAGCTGACCGATTAGTTTCTTCTCCGGAACAAGGTCAGATGGTCTAAATCTGAAAACCGGATATCTTATCATCGCATATATAAAGCATAAAACCGCTGACAAAGCCTGTGAAATAACTGTAGCAAGGGCGGCTCCGGCAACTCCCCTTCCAAGTCCGGCAACAAACAAAATGTCAAGCCCCACATTCATAACGGCTGATATTATTAAGAAAATCAGCGGAGTATATGCATCTCCGATTGCTCTTAAAGACGAGGCCAGCACATTGTAAATACAAGAAAAAACAAGGCCGTAAATGATAATAACAATATATGCTCTTGCTTCAGCGGCGTGACTATCCAAAACGTTCAGCCATCTGAAAATATAGGGAAGACCGAAGTAGCTTCCCGCTCCTATAAAAAGCGAGATAAGGATACCGAACTCAAGCGAAAGAGCGAAGGATTTTCTAACCTTACCTTCATCCTTCATTCCAAAAAATCTCGCCGTAAGAACGGCAAATCCGTTGGCAAGTCCGAAAACAAAACCAACGATAAGATCCGAAAGCGTACTTACGCTTCCGACCGAGGCTAAGGATTCACTTCCCAGGAAACTGCCGATAATCCTTGTATCCGCAAGATTGTAGGCAAGGTTAAAAAGGTTTCCGATAAAGACGGGAAGCGCAAATGTCAGTATGACTTTAAGTATTTTTCCTTTTGTTAAATCTTTCATCTTTTATTTTGTAATATCTTTGTAGCAGTCAGGTCTTCTGTCTCTGAAAAGTCCCCAATCGGCTCTGGCTTTTGATACATAATCAAGGTCAAATTCATGCACAAGAACGGCCTCGCCGTCTCTATGCGCCGATTCCGCAATCTCTCCCAATTCATCCGTAATAAAGGATGAACCGTAGAAATTAAGGCTTGAGCTTTGGCCGGCGTTTTCTTCACAAGGCTCCACCGTTTCAAGTCCGTATCTGTTTGCCGCTATTACGGGGCAGACATTTGCGGCGGAATGTCCCTGCATGGTTCGGCGCCAATGGGGCATACTGTCAGCATCCAATATAGGTTCCGAACCGATTGCCGTAGGATAGAACAAAAGCTCCGCTCCGTTAATAACAAGACTTCTTGCCGTCTCCGGGAACCACTGATCCCAGCAAATACCGACACCTATTTTGGCAAATCTTGTATCAAAAACCTTAAATCCTGTATTTCCCGGAGTAAAATAGAATTTTTCCTGATAAAAATGGTCGTCGGGAATATGTGTTTTTCTGTAAATTCCGAGATTCTCTCCGTCTGCATCTATAACAGCTACCGAATTGTACAAAACATTGATGTCTTTCTCGTAAAAGCTGATTATGAGTACTACGCCAAGTTCTTTTGCCAGAGGGGAAAGCTTTCTGACCGCGGGATTTTCAGGCATCGAGGTAGCAAAGCCGTAATACTCGTATCTTCTTTCCTGACAAAAATACTGTCTTTCAAAAAGCTCCGGAAGCAGGATGATCTGCGCTCCCTTTAAAGCGGCTTCCCTGATAAGGCGCTCCGCCGTACTGATATTCTCGTTTACATCCTTGCTGCAGCTAAACTGAAGCGCGCTAACCTTAACATTTCTCATTTTCTCACCTCTTGATAGCGGGAATCTGCTGAGTAATACAGTGTATATTTCCGCCGCCTAAAATAATATCTCTTGCAGAAATAGGGATTACAGTCCTATCGGGGCAAAGCTTTTCCATAATCCGGACCGCCCGCCTGTCGCTTTCTGTGTTATCTCCTCCAAACTGAGGAAGAAGTACTGCCTTATTGGTAAAGTAAAAATTAACATAGCTCGCCGCAAGGCGCTCCCCAACCTCGCGCACATCCTCTCCCTCTTCGAAAACATAGCCCTCAAGGTCTTCCATTCCGACGCGGACGGGATTGTCCGGTACCGGAAGCTTATGAACCTTTATCCCATTCTCTTCAAGTACCCTCAAGCAGCTTTCGGACATTTCATACTGAGGATCGTTTTTATCATCGGTCCAGGCAAGTACAACCTCGTCTTTAGCTATATACGCACAAACATTATCCACATGCTCATTTGTCTCGTCGTTGTAGATGCCTCTCGGTAGCCAGATAACCCTTTCCGCTCCAAGGCAATTCTTTAGTCTTTCTTCTATCTCATCTTTAGACATCTGAGGATTTCTGCCCTTCGAAAGAAGGCAGCTTTCGGTAACAAGCACTGTTCCGGCGCCGTCTGTGTGGATAGAACCACCCTCCAGAACAAAGTCATGTTCGTCGTAGTAATCGTACCCTTCCATCTCACAAAACTTCACGGCAAGAGCATCATCTCGCTCCCAAGATGCGTAAAGGCCGTCAAACTCTCCGCCCCAGGCATTAAATTTCCAGTTGATACCGCGTACACATCCGCTTGCATCTCTGACAAAGGTCGGCGCGGTATCTCTCGCCCAGGCATCATCAGTATCTATATTGACGAGCTTGATATTTTCCCTGTTTTCAATACCTGCGATTTCGCGGGAAGGCTCATCAAGTAGCATCTTCCTTGCCGTTTCTTCGGATGCATCGCTTACAATCACATATATTCTCTCCGCTGCCGATATATGCGCGATAATCTTTGAGAAAACCTTTCTTGCGGCTTTTGCTTCATAAGGCCATGAACCGGGTCTTTCGGGGAATATCATGATCGTGGCCTCATGCGTATCAAACTCTGCCGGCATGTAAAAGCCGTCATCTTTCGGGAAAGATCTGTATATCATGAAAGCCTCTCCTTAAAATCTTTATATCCAAAGCTCTTTATCATCTTGACCTCACCGCTTGATGTAAGCAGGTCTATATCGGGCAGCGGCATTCCATTAAAGGTGTTATTTTTAACCATGGAGTATATAGCCATGTCCTCGAATACCAGCCTGTCGCCGATTCTTATCTCTTCGTCAAATGAATAATCTCCGATTATATCCCCCGCAAGACAGGTCATGGAAGAAAGCCTGTAATCGTACTTTTTCTCTCCCCATTTTCCGGAAGCAAAAAGCGGAGGCCTGTAAGGCATCTCCAAAACATCAGGCATATGGCAGGCTGCGGAAGCATCTAAAATAAGAGTTTTGAAGCCGTTTTCGACTATATCCATAACGGTTGTTACTAAATATCCGGCGTTCAGCGCAACCGCCTCTCCGGGTTCTAGGTATACCTCTACGCCGTACTTTTCCTTAAACCTTTTTATAAGTTTAACAAGAAGCTCTCTGTCGTAATCGTCCCTTGTGATGTGATGGCCTCCACCGAAGTTTACCCATTTAAGTCCAGACAGATACCCGCCGAACTTTTCTTCAAAAGCTTTTAAAGTAATCTCCAGCGCGTCACTTCCCTGTTCGCAAAGAGTATGAAAATGAAAACCATCTATAAGACCCACGACTGTATCATCTATGTCGCAAGCTCTGACTCCGAGTCTTGAACCCTCGGCGCAAGGATCGTATATAGCGCTTTCCTGGGTTGATATTTCGGGATTGACTCTTAATCCCACACTGACCTTTCTGCCCTCTCCCGCTTCCTTACGAAATCTGTCCGCATGTTTTTTTAGCTGATTTACGGAATTAAAGACGATATGATCTGAAATCTTTGAAAGCTCTAAAATATCCTCATCTTTAAAAGCGGGTGCAAATACATGCACCTCGCCCTTAAATTCTTCTTTGCCAAGCCTTGCTTCAAAGAGCCCGCTGGCCGTTGTTCCGTCTAAGTACTTCTCTATAAGCGGATACACGCTGTACATGGAGAAAGCCTTTTGCGCAAGAAGTATCTTGCATCCCGCCTTTTCTTTAACATCTTTCAAAATTTCAAGATTCTTTATAAGGCGAGCCTCGTCTGTCACATAGGCCGGAGTTTTTATTTTATTAAAAACAGAATAATTTACCATAAAAATACCGTTAGTCGACTAATGTAGGATTCTCGTCAACAACCCAGGGAAGACCGTATTTATTAAGTGCCTCCATAAAAGGATCGGGATCAAATTCTTCTACATTGAATACACCGGGCTTGTTCCAGATTCCTCCGACTACCATAGCTGTGCCGATCATAGCAGGAACACCTGTAGTATAGCTGATTGCCTGCGCGCCGGTCTCCTTGTAACATTCCTGATGGTCGCAGATATTGTAGATGTATATGCTCTTCTCCTTGCCATCCTTTTTACCGGTAAAGATACAGCCGATATTGGTCTTTCCGACTGTTCTGGGACCGAGAGATGCGGGATCTGGTAAAAGTGCCTTTAAAAACTTGATGGGAACGATCTCTCTGCCTTCAAACATAACAGGATCTGTTCTGAGCATACCAACGTTCTCAAGGCACTTCATATGAGTAAGATAGCTCTGACCGAAAGTCATAAAGAAGCGGATTCTCTTAATTCCGGGAATATTCTTGGCAAGAGATTCGATTTCCTCGTGATGAAGAAGGTACATATCCTTGTCACCCACTCCGTCAAAATTAAATACTCTCTTAATCTCCATAGGCTTTGTCTCAACCCAGTGACCGTCCTCCCAGTATGAGCCGTTGGCAGATACTTCGCGAAGGTTGATCTCGGGATTGAAGTTGGTGGCAAAGGGATATCCGTGGTCACCGCCGTTGCAGTCAAGGATATCAATGTAGTTTATCTCATCAAAATAATGCTTTAAAGCGTATGCCGAAAATACCTGGGTTACGCCGGGATCGAAGCCGGTTCCTAAAAGTGCGGTAAGACCTGCAGCCTTAAACTTCTCGTCATATGCCCATTGCCAGCTGTAGTCGAAGTATGCGGTAAAGCCTTTTTCCTTGCATCTTGCTTCATAAATAGCGCGCCACTCGGGGTCTTCCGTATCCTCCGCCTCGTAGTTAGCGGTATCGATATAGTTTGCTCCCGCTTCAAGGCAGGCATCCATAATAGTAAGATCCTGGTAGGGAAGAGCTACATTTAATACTGTATGAGGCTGAAACTCTTTCATAAGCTTCACAAGGGATTCCTTTGAATCCGCATCAACAGTAGCGGTTGTTATTTTTGCATTTGTCTTGTCTTTAAGCTTTGCGGCAAGCGCATCACACTTGGAAACAGTTCTGCTCGCAAGTAAGATTTCGGTAAAAACAGGGTTTTCGCAACATTTGTAAATTGCAACGGTGGCAACGCCGCCGCATCCGATTATCATTAATTTCATTTTATCTCTCCTTATATCTTCCTTCTTCTTCCTCTAATAAATCTTCTACATACTTCGGCAGCATAAAAGCTCCTCTGTGAAGGTTGGTGGTGTAATACCAGGTTTCGATCTTTCGGTCGTTCCATCTCTTTTCGTCAAAATCCTTTAAAGGATGGTACTTCTTGCTGGCAAAGCCGAAAAGCCAGTATCCCGATGAGCAGGTCGGGATATGGGCCTGATACACGCGGCTTATGGGAAAGCTTTTGAAGGCTTTTCTGTGCATCGCTCTGCAGGCTTCTTCATCCTCATCAAAGAAAGGACTTCCGTGCTGATAAACCATTATTCCGTCCTCTTTAAGAGCCTTAAAGCATGAGCCGTAAAATTCCTTTGTAAAAAGGCCGGCGGTATGTCCGAGGGGATCGGTTGAATCATTGATAATAAGGTCATATTCATCCGACTTTCCTCTTAAAAATCTTAGTCCGTCACGGTTATGAAGCCTTACTCTAGGATCGTCCAGTCCGCAGGCATTTTCAGGGAAATACTCCTTGCAGACGCTTACAAACATCTCGTCGGATTCAACCACATCGATCTCTTCAATCTCATCATAGTAGCTGAGTTCCTTGGCAACTCCGCCGTCTCCTCCACCGATAACAAGAACCTTTTTTACACTTGGATGAACCGCCATAGGTACATGCACGATCATCTCATCATAAATGAACTCATCTTTTTCAGCGAAAATCATATTTCCGTCGGATGTGATAAACCTTCCGTACTCCGCGGACTCAAACACATCCAGTCTTTGAAAATCGCTGGTTCCCGAAAACAACTGTTTCTCGACTCTGACAGACATTTTAACATTGTCCGTATGCTTCTCGGAAAACCAAAATTCCATTTCTAAATCCTCCGGCCTTTACTTTAATACATTCAGTTTTTCAAGACTTCCGTCTTCGGGGCCCTGCATAGAGCAGCCCTTTTCTTTGGCATACAGAATATAATCTATAATTTCCTTTGTAACCATCTCGCCGGGGGAAAGGATAGGTATTCCCGGAGGATAGCACATAACAAACTCTCCGCATATTCTTCCCGCCGTCTCTCCGATGGGGATAAGCTCCTTCTCCGCGTAAAACGCCTTTTGAGGAGTAGCGGCTACGATAGGTGTGATATACTCGGCATTGTGAAGCATAGAGGCGGGCTTTGAATATAGTCTCTTAATATCCTCCAAAGCTCCCACAAGCCTTTCGATGTCCTGGATCCTGTCCCCGATTGAGATATATGCAAGTATATTTCCTATATCTCCGAACTCGATCTGAATATCATACTCGTCTCGTAAAAGGTCATATACCTCGATTCCGGTAAGCCCGATATCTCTTGTATAAACAGAAAGCTTTGTAACGTCGTAGTCGTAAATACTTCCGCCGTTTACCAGTTCCTTGCCGTATGCGTAATAACCGCCGATAGAATTGATCTCGCTTCTGGCGTACTCGGCCATCTCCTTAACCTTTTCGAAGGATTCTCTTCCCCTCAGAGCAAGGTTTCTTCTTGAAATATCAAGGCTTGATAAAAGAAGGTAGCTGGCACTGGTTGTCTGAGTAAGGTTGATAACCTGTTCGACATAGCGCGTATTTACATCAGGCCCAAGCAAAAGAAGGGAACTCTGAGTAAGGCTTCCTCCGGACTTATGCATGCTGACTGCAGCCATATCCGCTCCCGCTTCCATAGCGGAAATCGGAAGATTGTCATTAAAGTAAAGATGAGTTCCGTGAGCCTCATCCACAAGAACCATCATTCCGTGTTCATGAGCTATCTTAACGATAGACTTAAGGTCGGAACAGATTCCGTAATAAGTCGGATTGTTGACAAGGATTGCTTTTGCCTCAGGGTGCGCCAGCACAGCCTCCTCAACAAGGGAAATCTCCATTCCAAGCGCAATGCCTATATGATTGTCCACTTCGGGATTCACATATACAGGTTCAGCTCCGCAAAGTACCAGAGCATTGATAACGCTTCTGTGAACATTTCTCGGTAAAATAATCTTATCTCCCGCTTTGCAGGCGGTAAGCACCATGCTCTGTACGGCAGATGTCGTTCCTCCCACCATAAAATAAGCATGCGCAGCGCCGAAGGCCTCGGCGGCAAGATTTTCCGCATCGTAAATAACCGATACGGGGTGACACAGGTTATCAAGAGGCTTCATGGAATTTACGTCAAGCCCGACGCATTTTTCGCCAAGGAGCTCAACCAGCTCGGGATTACCTCTCCCGCGCTTGTGTCCCGGAACGTCAAAAGGAACGACTCTTTGCTTTCTGAAGCGCTCCAAAGCCTCGTAAACCGGTGCAGATTTCTGTTTCTCAAGGTCCATAGTTTTCATCCCCACTTGCAAAAATACATAGTATTCTAATTATACCAAATCTTTGCGCGGATTGTAGCGTCAAAGTCTATAAAAATGAAAATTTTCTGCATAAAGCTATATACAAAATTACTTGCGAAAACTTTATAAAAATTTTATAATTTCCGTATGAAGGCAAATATATTAAATAATTATATAAACAGCCTGCACTTTCCTTTTTATTCGACAATCGTTATCGGCTCGATCCTGCTTGGCGTAATCCTGGCATGCATCATCATGTACCGAGAGGGTCTGAAGCGTACTTCCATCATCTACACCGCTTTTCTTACCTTTGTATGTATCATGGTTTGCGGCCTTTCTCTTCAGATTTGGCTGACGGGAGATCCGAAAAGGCTTGCCTTTACCGGTGCCGGTGGGGCTTTGGGACTGCTTATCGGAGCTTTCTCCTCCATCTTTATCCATAGGGATCATGAAAAAGAGATGATGGCTTCATGGGTTGTCACGGCGCCCTTGATGTACGGACTCGCCAAAACGGCCTGTCATATAAGCGGGTGTTGCGTGGGTATACCCTACCACGGAAAATGGGCAGTAGTTTATGAAAGCGACCATATCAGCAGATTTCCGGTTCAGCTCTCGGAATCCCTTTTATTTACTTTGCTCTTTCTTATAGGGCTCTTTATGCTGCTTATTTCCGGAAAACCTATGCTTACTTCAAGAGTGGTGATCATAATATCCGTCATCGCTAAGTTTTCTATGGACTATTTAAGAGAAGGGCACTATATCACCAAAAGCCCGCTCTCTCAAAACCAGATACTCGCTCTTATCTGCGGAGTGATAGCGCTTGGACTTATCGAGATAACAAACAATGTTTTGGGGAAAAATCACTTAAAGGGAGAATCAATGATTTAAATGGAAAACAACGAAAACAACAATCCTTATACACAAACAGTAGATGTTACGCCGCAGGCTGACATCTCACAACAGACAACACCGGCAGAAATTACGCCGCAGCCCGTGCCCGCAAGCGAGCTTCCTCCGGAGGCGCTCAGGACTTTGCCTCGCGATGAGGCTCAAGTTCCTGAACCAAAGTCATACGAAAAGCTTCTTTGCTTTTTGTCACTCGGGCTTTACGTATTCGGACCTACCGCCAGCGGAATTCCTATGTACATTGTTGAAAGCATGAATCTTCAGTCCGACGTCTCATCTCCGATCTTCAGCGTACTGTCTTCTTTTGGCGGCGTTACTTACATAGCCGCCTGGGTGCTTATGATAATCGCGAGAGTAAAGTATAAAAAGAGCGTTTTTGCAAAGGTGCTTATGTGGGTTTACATCGGACTTCTTGTAGCTGCCATTATAGCAGTCATCATCCTTGTAGCTACATGTATAAACGCCCTTAACAACTGCAACTGCTCCGGAATGGGCTGATCTAAATCTTTTGTTTATACAGGCCCGGTCAAACAAAAAAGCCGACAGGAAAATCTATCCTGCCGGCCTTTCTTATCTCTATTTTCAGATTCACTGTTAAACTTAAACCTGTAAAAAATTTAAGCTAAAGCTCTGAATCTTCCGATTGAAGAAACAAGTTCTCTTCTCACAGCGTATTGTCTAAACTCTTCTTCAATAACATATCCTCCGATGATCATCATGTCTCCGCAAATTCTGATATGTCTGACGGTGCAATCATTGGATAAAACATCTGTTTCAATATTGCTTCCAAACTGATACGTATCTATGAACTGAAAATGTATTGCATCTCCCTTTTGGAGACTGTCGACGTATTTTCCGCCATCTGAATTAAATTCGAAACAAATTCCGTTCTCGCTGATATTTCTTACTGTACAAGGTATTTCTTCGTGATTCCTGTCCTCTGTGATAAGGGCGGGACTAACAACATCCACTCTTGGATAAGTTCTTTTATCCTGCATTTACTAAAACGCTCCAACTAATTATTTTTGCGGATTTAAATCTCATCGACCCACTTTTTAAGATCATCCTCGGTCTCGCTTCCAAAGAGCCTTCTTCCGCTTAAAACTCGGGCTCCCGGCGCAAGCTTTTGTATATTCTCGGGAGAATCTCCGAGTCCGCTTCCTCCTGAGGTTGCGAAAGGTATGATCGTTTTGGAGGTAAAATCGTAGCTCTCCATAAAGGTATCAATAATAGAGGGCTCTCTGTACCACCAAATAGGATACCCGACGAAAACGCGATCATATTCGTCCATGCTTTCAACTTTTGACCAGATCTCCGGTCTGCAATCAGGATCTTTCATTTCCAGACTGCTACGCGAGTTTTTATTCTTCCAATCAAGATCGCTTTCTGTGTAAAGCTCTTTCGGACTGATTTCAAATAAATCCGCCTGAGCCGCTTTAGCAAGTCTTTCAGCCACTCTTGCGGTAACCCCGCTTGCGCTGAAAAAAGCCACCAACGTCTTTCCCATATATTCCCTCCTAGTTTATCGTCAGTTTTCCCTGAAAAATTATAACATGTAATTTTTTTTCAAACAAGATTTAAAGCGCTATTATTCCAGAAAGAGTTTCCTTTTTCGATCTATCATTTCATCAATTTTCTCGCAATACATCGGAACTTCCTTTACGTTTTCGCACCTTGTCAGTTTCCTTAT
>JAFPRD010000097.1:0-5783 GCA_017401005.1 Lachnospiraceae bacterium | reverse complement strand
TCCATCCACCACTTGTTGCAGGAAGCTGCTGAAAGCATGCATCCCATAAGATGGAATTTTCCGTCCGCATGGTCAAATGAGTGAAGTGCGTTGTTTGAATCCACACCAAACTTATTTGAAGAGATGAAGAGTGTTCCGCTTGTTCCAAGGGAGATATTACATGCTCCATCACCAACGGTTCCCGTTCCTACAGCTGCTGCGGCATTGTCTCCTGCACCTGCCGCAACGACTACGCCGTCCTTAAGGCCGAGTTCCATGGCAAGCTCATGGTTAAGTTCTCCCACTT
This sequence comes from Lachnospiraceae bacterium, assembly GCA_017401005.1. Classification (GTDB taxonomy): domain Bacteria; phylum Bacillota; class Clostridia; order Lachnospirales; family Lachnospiraceae; genus AC2028. Next base: position 5,497 of record JAFPRD010000097.1, on the reverse strand, counting down.
TTTCGTAGCTCTGGTAAAGAGTAGGCAGCATATCCTCGGTGATACCGCAGATATCGCACATTTCCTTTGACCACTTGTGGTTCTCAACATCTAAAAGAAGCATTCCGGATGCATCCGAATAATCAGTGCAGAAGGTATCTGTAAGTTTATACGCAAGGTAATCCTTGGGAAGCATTATCTTCTTGATCTTCTTAAAGTTCTCGGGCTCGTTTTCCTTAACCCAGAGGATCTTGGGAGCGGTAAATCCCGCAAATGCAATATTTGCTGTATACTTTGAAAGGGTTGCCTTTCCGATCTCGTTATTGAGGTAGTCAACCTGCTTCTGGGTTCTTCCGTCGTTCCAAAGGATTGCGGGACGGATTACGTTATCGTTCTCATCGAGGATAACAAGTCCGTGCATCTGTCCTCCGAAGCTGATTCCGGCTACCTGAGATTTATCCTGTCCATCTAAGAGTTCCTTAAGTCCTGCGATTGACTGCTCATACCAGTCCTCGGGTTTTTGCTCTGACCAGCCGGGATTTGGGAAGTATAAAGGATATTCCTTTGATACGATTTTCTTGATGGATCCTTTTTCGTCCATGAGAAGTAATTTTACTGCGCTTGTGCCTAAGTCAATTCCTACGTAAAGCATTGTTTTTCTCCTTTTCATTTTGCATTGTTTATCTGAATTGTTTTTTTATCCTAGTGACGGCGAGTAGTGTCGATCATTTCAACGCTCACACGCCTTTCGGCTCTACCCCGCGTACGTAGCGGTACTAACTTCGAGCCGATAAAACAGGCTCTCAGTAAGTACCGACGACGCTCAAAGGTGAGCTTTTGAAACGATCGGCACTCTCGCCTGTTTTATAAAAAAATCAAACCATCTTCTATAAATACCGCAAAATGATGCGGACTTGTTATATAGATAGATGGAGGCGGCATACAATCATCTTACAGTAACTGAACTGTCACTTACCGTAAACTTAAACTCCTCAGGCTTTGTACCCGTAAGGGCGAAGCTGCGAGAGTCAGGCTGATGAGTTCCGACGTAAACCGTGATATCGCCGCTAACCGTAACTTCATTCTTTCCGAGGTGAAGTCCAAGAGACTCGTTAGGTAGAATAAGCTCTACATGTTTAAGCTCTCCGGGAAGGAGTCTTACCTTCTTAAGTCCTTTAAGCTGCCATCTTGGAGCCCCTTCCTTATGAACAGATACATATACCTGTAAGGTCTCGGCTCCTTCCAGCTTACCCAGGTTTGCAAAATCACCGCAAACTTTGATACCGTTTCCTTCAGGAATTGCTCTTACATTCGAAAGCTCGACGGGGTTGTAAGAAAGTCCGTATCCGAAAGGATAAAGAGCTTCCTGCTCCATATATCTGTAGGTTCTTCCCTTCATGGCGTAATCCGTAAAGTCGGGAAGCTCGTCAATTTCATGATAGAAAGTGATGGGGAGCTTTCCTTCGGGGCTCTTTTCACCGAAGAGTATCTTTGCAACAGCCGCTCCTCCCTGAGCTCCGGGATATCCGGCGTAAAGGTAAGCCGCACATTTTTCCTCCGCACCCTGCATCTGCATAGCGCTTCCTGCCATAAGTACAAGGATAACAGGCTTTCCGCTCTCTATACAGGTATCAACGATAAGCTGCTGATTTCCGGGAAGCTTAAGATCTCTCTTGTCTCCGGATCCGTACTGGTTACCGGTATCTCCCTCTTCTCCTTCAAGAGTTGCATCAAGACCCACAACAACGATAACAGCATCCGAATAGTTGCAGATAGTCTTAACTTCGCTCATACGGTCATTCTCTATACCGAGATTCTCAACTCTGTCCTTGTAGAGATGACAGCCTTCGGAATAAAGGACTCTGGGCTTTTCAACTGCGTTATGCGCAGCATACTTATCAATATATCTCTTGATACCTTCAAGAACGGTAATATACTCTGAAGATGTTCCCTCGTAGTTTCCTACAAGAGCCCTTCTTGAGTTTGCGTTGGGTCCGATGATACCTAAGGTCCCTATCTTTGTAATATCAAGAGGAAGCGCACCGTTTCTGTTCTCTAAAAGAGTCATACTCTGAAGGGCAACCTCCTGATTGAACTTTTTGTTCTCATCAGTATCGACCGAAAGGTAATCTATCTTGTCATAAGGATTGTCATTAACCTCACCGAGAAGTCCAAGCTTCATACGTGTGGTAAAGAGATTAACAACCATCTCGTCAAGTCTTTCCTCGGAAACCTTGCCTTCTTTAATGGCAAGATTTAAAAGTTCGAAACAGTTTCCGCAGTTTACGTCACAACCATTGTTGGCAGCAAGTGCCGCAGATTCTTCGAGGTCCTTTGTAAGTCCGTGTCCTTCGTTAAGATCCTTAAGTGCCCAGCAGTCGCTGGTAACATGTCCCTTAAAGTTCCACATATCGCGAAGGATATCAAGGAGCAGGGTCTTACTTGCGCAGCATGCTTCACCATTGGTTCTGTTGTAAGCGCCCATAATCGCTTCAACCTTTGCATCCTCTACAAGTACTTTGAATGCGGGAAGGTAAGTCTCCCAGAGGTCGATATCACTTACCTCGGCGTTGAATGAGTGTCTTATATCTTCGGGACCGGAGTGAACCGCAAAATGCTTGGCGCAGGCTGCAGCCTTCATGTACTTTTCGTCATGTCCCTGGATACCTTCTACGAATCTTGCTCCAAGTCTTGAAGTAAGGAAAGGATCCTCTCCGAAGGTCTCATGTCCTCTTCCCCATCTGGGATCGCGGAAAATATTGATATTCGGTGACCAGAAAGTCAATCCTTTATAAATATCCGTGTCACCATACTTTTGCTGCTCATTGTATTTTGCTCTGCCTTCTGTGGAGATCACATCGGCGATTCTTTCGAGAAGGTCTTCATCAAAGCTTCCCGCACTTGTTATGGCCTGGGGGAAAACTGTTGCTACACCGGCTCTTGCTACGCCGTGGAGAGCTTCATTCCACCAGTTGTACGCCTTGATTCCGAGTCTGTCCACAGCCTTGGCCCAGTTCGTTGTCTGACTGACTTTCTCGTCTAAAGTCATCTGAGCGACAAGTTCCTTAGCCTTTTGGCGGAAGCTCTCATTAAGGCTTTCGTTTTTAGTCATATCCATTGGTTCTTCTCCTTTATTCTTTGATCCAATCGGGAGTAATTCCGATATATCCGTCAGCCCACTTTGTTCCGGACTGTCTTATAAGCACTCGCTCTATGGTAACTCCGGGATCTTTTGCATAGATCCTCAAGGTGTTTTCTCCCTTGGAAGCCTTAAGTTCAAAGCTTGTTCTATGCTCCTGATTAAGGACTCCCGCCGCCCACATAGCGCAGCCTCTCTCTCCTCCGTCATAACCCTTGGTTACAGTAGCTACTTCTCTGATTTCGCCTCCGAGAGATACGCCTACAGACATCTCATTTCCTTTAACCACCGGGTTGTTGGGTGCTGTGATAATGGTAAATTCGTAAGTCTCTTCATTCTCGGAATCAAACTTAAATTCCGCATAAGGAGCATCTGATCCGGGCTTAAACGACTTTGTAACAGGGAAAGCCTTAAGTCCGCTGTCATACTTTCCAAAGCCCTTAAGCAGGCGATACTCACCGCTTTCCCCGGCTACGAGCTTTGCATCCTTCATCTCAAATACAAGGCCGAGTTCATTTGAAACGGATGCGCCGGCTCCGGGTATAAAACGAGTCTCCTTTTTAAGCGCTTCTTCCGAAAGAACAGGTACTTTTCTTTCATCGGTATTTGCCAAAAATACAAGGTCTATATCAACATGTGAGAACTTTGTGCGGACTGTGATGGTTTTAATAAGTTCACCCTTATCCTCCAAAGCCTTTTTAAGAGCGTCTCTGTCAAGTATAAGGCGTACAGAAGTCTCGCTGCTTTCATTTCCCTCATCCTTGTAACCAACGGTTCCGTTCTTCTTATCCGCCGTAATAAACTCCGGGAGATTTTCCAAAGCAAACTCAAACTCTTTTAAAGCGCCGTTCTTTATAACAATACGGCTCTCGTTAACTTCAGGTCTTACGAAATCGTCGATGATGAACCTCTGTCTTGTCCAGTCTCCGCCCTGTGTGGCTACAGAGCTGTTCGAAGCGCTTACTATCATTCTGGGCTTATTCGCAGGCTCGATAGTTGCCATTATAGGATATGCGCACTCTTCGTCGTTCCAGTGTCTGAATCCTACATGCTCTGAAAGCGCAAGTCCGTTCCACTTTCCGCCATTAAGACCATGATACTTCTTAGTAAGTTCCCTGTCGAAATCAATGCACTCTTTTACCTTCCTTGCAAGAGCGTTTGCTCTTACTGCTCCCTGAGAAGCGTATAAATGGTTCTTTCCGGCAAAAAGCTGCATCTTTAAAAGATTGCAATATGCCTTTACAGGGAAGGTGACAAGCTGGAAGTATGCATCATAAAGATTGCTTCCCTTTAGCTTTTCATCCATCTTTTCCGCAAGAGCACTAAGCTCCTCGGCCTTGGAAATAAGGATTTCGGATTCCCTGTAATTAGAAGGATGGTAAGTCTCACTTCCGAGAGCCTCCGGCTTTCTTATGTAGCTGAGCCTTGTGTAGTTTTCAAGAAGTTTTCCTGTTAAAGCCTTATCCTCGCCTGATAAAGCTCCAAACTGCATCTCTACGAATTTCTTTGTATATTCGCTGACCGCATCAGGATTTGATGTTCCCCATTTATCGATATCGTAAGCAAGATCAAGGAAATATGAAAGGGGGAATTCCTGAGGCTTTAAGTCACCTACATTAACGATCCAGATCTCTCTAACGCCATACTCGTAAGCCTGGCTCATCTGCTCGCAGGTACGGGCAATGTGAGTAGAGTTTATCCACTCGTAGCTGATGGGGTCTCCGTGATAATCGAAGTGGTAATACATACCCCATCCGCCCTTACGTTCTCTCTGTCCCTCTTCGGGGAGAGTGCGGAGATTTCCGAAGTTGTCCTCGCAAAGCATGCAGGTAATTCCGTCAAGTCCGTCCCAGGTCTTTAAGCCCTCGGCGGTCTCGTCGCCGTGGAAATACTTCTCAACTTCCTTGTAGATGGCAAGCATACGCTTTGTCTTGTCAAGGTCTTCGGAGATAGTCTCCTTTATAAGGGCGTTCTGAGTAGTGATAACTTCTTTAAGGTAATCGATATTGTCCTTAAGGGTTGCGGTAGTTCCCAAGACTTCGCTGTCTCTTTCTCCGCGCATACCCATGGTAATAATATTCTCGAACTTTCCGTTTCTTAAAAGTCCGTCTCTCCAGTAATTGGTAAGGCCGGCTTTGTTCTTGTCGAAGTTCCAGGCAGTGCCGTAGGGAGTATCGTCGCCCTTTACCTTGTCCCACTCCTCGCTGTGGCGAAGGCAGGGCTCGTGGTGAGAGTTGCTCATTACAACTCCGTACTCATCGGCAAGTTCCGCATTTGAAAGTCCGGGGCCGTCAAGTGAGAAGTTTGAAGTCCACATTGCGGGCCAGAGGTAGTTGCCCTTTAATCTCAGCAAAAGTTCAAATACATGGTCGTACATCT
>JAFPRD010000096.1:0-8977 GCA_017401005.1 Lachnospiraceae bacterium | reverse complement strand
TTTGAAGTATTTTGAATATCCGAAATAGAGGCATGGATCGCAACGTATCCCTTTAAAAAATAATCGGTAGTTATAGGAGAGATTACCGTAAGGACATCATGATCGAAGGAACCGAAGAAATCGTCTATGATATAAAAGGAACCGCTGATTATCGTAGGATCGAAGTCCTCAATATAAACCGCCTCATTGATATTGATAGGAGTATTCGAATCAAGAACAATACGACCGGAAGGGTTGATTATCTGTATCTCCGAGTTCATATAGACGGAGAGAGCATCAATCTGCAGCTTAACGGTTTCGAGAGATGCACTGCTGGAGTAGAGGCCACTCGCATAGGTATTTGCAATGAGAGTCGCCTCGGAGTAAAGTGTATTTGCTTTGTCTCTGGTAAGGGTCTGCTCGGTCATAGACGGCACAAAGATTGAAACGATTATAAAGCCGAAAACACCGAATATCAGATAAGCCAGCAAAAATTTAAGATAAAGAGTTTTTTTCATAACGGATTAATTGTTCGTCTCGAACTTGTAACCTTTTCCCCAGATTGTGGAAATTCTCCACTTTTCATGGTCGCTGATTTTTTCTCTCAGTCTCTTGATATGTACGTCAACGGTACGTGTATCACCGATATAATCGTAACTCCAGATACTGTCAAGAAGCTGCTCTCTTGTGTAAACCCTGTTGGGATTTGAAGCCAGGTGGTAGAGAAGTTCAAGCTCCTTGGGAGGCATCTCTATATTCTTTCCGTAATAGGTAACGGAATAATTGGTCTTGTTGATAATAAGATCGGGATAAGATACGCACTCCTCACCGTCGGTTACCTTAGGAGTCTCTTCAACGCGATATCTTCTAAGGACCGCTTTAACTCTTGCAACCATCTCCTTGGATTCAAAGGGCTTTTCGATATAATCGTCGGCGCCGAGTTCAAGTCCCAAAACCTTATCAAATACTTCTCCTTTTGCGGAAAGCATGATGATAGGAATCGAGGACTTTGCCCTTACTTCGCGGCAAACCTGATAACCGTCAATGCCGGGGAGCATAATATCGAGAAGTATGAGATTAGGGTTAAATATGGGAATCTTCGCAAGGGCGGATTCACCGTCATTAACAATCTCGGTCTCAAAGCATTCCTTCATAAGATAGAGGGAAATCAGCTCTGCGATATTGTTGTCATCGTCAACTATAAGGATCTTTTGTTTGATAGCCATTACACACTCCTTATCAAATGTAATTACTAAACGGATCTATTTAAAAGTAACTATTGTAACACCTGCATCACCTTCACCGTACTCGCCGAGCCTGTAATCCGCAACATGCTTTTGGCGGCGGAGGTAGTTATGGACTGCTGTTCGCAGGGCTCCGGTGCCTTTTCCGTGTACGATACGAACTGAAGGAAGATGAGCGATATAAGCATCATCAAGGTATTTTTCAAGCTCGGAGATTGCTTCATCTCCCGTGCGCCCCAAGAGATTGATTTCGGCGGAGATGTTCATCGCCTTACTCATCTTAAGCTTTCCGGCGCCACCGGAGAAATTCATATTCGGGGTCTTTATTTCGTCTTCCTGCGCATAAGCAAGGTCTTTGACATTTGTCTGGGTTCTGATAATACCGCAGAGGACGAAAAGATTTCCCTTTGCGTCGGGTAAAGTAGCAACGGTACCTTTCAGATTCATAGATATGATCCGTACGCTGTCGCCTTTTTTAAGCTTTGCGGGATCGACAAGTCCCTTGGCGTCAGCCTTAATAGCCTTATCGGATTTTTTGGAAAGTTTGGCATTTTTGTCATCAATGGACTTGCGGACGCTGCTTCTGTGGCTTTCCAAAGTACGAACATCTCCGGACTGTGCCGCTTTGTTGATATCCCTTATCGTTTCGTCGGCAAAATCCTTAGCTTCCTGTAAAATATCACGGGCCTGTTCATTGGCTTCGCGGATTATACGGTCTTTGACCTGATCCAGCTTTTCGTTTTTGGCGTGGAGCTGTTCCTGTAAAGTACGGATTTTTTCCTTATATTCCGCGATTTCCTTGCGCTCATTCTCGATGACGATACGGTTATGCTCAAGGTCGGAGATAACATCCTCGAAGGATTCGTTTTCGCTGCTTATCTGTTCTTTCGCTTTATCGATTATAAACTCGGGAAGACCAAGCTTTTGCGAAATTGCGAAAGCGTTACTCTTTCCGGGGATACCGATAAGCAGGCGATAGGTAGGCCTTAAGGACTCAACATCAAATTCACAGCTTGCGTTCATAATCCCTTCCGTAGAAAGGGCGAAAAGTTTAAGCTCACTGTAGTGAGTTGTGGCCATTGTACGGATGCCCTGCTCGTGAAGGTGGCTTAGGATGGATATGGCAAGAGCCGCACCCTCAGTGGGATCGGTTCCCGCTCCAAGCTCATCGAAGAGGCAGAGGCTGTGCTTGTCAGCCTTTTTAAGGATCTCCACGATATTAACCATATGTGAAGAGAAGGTCGAAAGGGACTGCTCGATGCTTTGTTCGTCGCCGATATCCGCAAAAACATCATTGAAGATACAAAGCTCGCTTCTGTCGGAAGCGGGAATATGGAGTCCCGCCTGACCCATCAGGCAAAGAAGACCGACTGTCTTTAAGGAGACGGTCTTACCGCCCGTATTGGGACCGGTAACGATCAAAAGATCAAAATCTCTTCCGAGATAAATATCAATAGGAACGACCTTCTTTTTATCGAGAAGAGGATGTCTTGCTTTCTTTAAATTGAGGTAATGCTTGCGATTGTACATAGGCATTGAAGCGTTCATATCAAGGGCAAGCTTTGCTTTTGCAAAGATAAAATCAAGCTCCGTAAGAATGCGCTGATTCTCGGAAAGCTCTTCGGTATGCTCAGCGCAGCGATAGCTAAGATCCGCAAGAATCTTTTCTATCTCCTTTTTCTCATCAAGAAGTAGAGAACGGATATCGTTGTTTAAAGAAACAACGGCGGAGGGCTCGATAAAGAAAGTAGAACCGGTAGATGACTGGTCGTGGATCATACCGGGAACCTGACTCTTGTACTCAGCCTTTACGGGGATGCAATACCTGTCGTCACGCATCGTGATGACGGAATCCTGAAGATAAGTCTTTAAAGGACCGTTTACCATCTGACGAAGAACGGTATGGATCTTGTCGCTGGCGGATGTAATCTGTCTTCGGATAGACTTAAGATTAGGGCTCGCATCATCGGCAAACTCATCCTCGGCTAATATACAGCGGTTAATCTCGCTTGAGATAGTAGTAAGGGGATGAAGATTTTCAAAGTATTCATCAAGGCTGTCCGAAGGGACATCCTCATTTTCCTTTTGCCCGTAGGTCTTTATACGATCTGCGTTGACAAGCTGCCCCGCAAGGCGCAAAAGTTCAGAAGCGGAAAGAGTACTTCCCACCTCGAGAGATTTGATAGCGTAGCGAAGATCAAAGTTTCCGCCAAAAGAGGTACTGCCCTTTTTAAAGATCCTTGATACGGCATCAGCGGTTTCCTGCTGAGACTTTTGAATCTCCTGCATCTGAATCGAAGGAAGAAGGCTACGGCAAAGCTCCCTTCCGGGATCCGAATCGGCCTTTTCTTCGAGCATTTTTATTATTTTGTCATATTCAAGTGTTTTTAAAGATTTAGTATTCATAAGTAAAGTTATTCCTGCATTTTTTCAAATAAAGTATAACACAAAGGACAGCGCATTTCTTTACTTTTTTAAGTGAAAAAGATATTATGTATATGCGTGGTTTTAATTTTGAGGAAAAGAAAATGGACCGTGATTTTATAAAAGAAGATATAAAGAAAAGACCTGTAAATACTGCTAAGGTGGTTAAGAGAACGGTTACGACCGTTGTGATGGCAATCATATTCGGCGTGGTGGCAAGCCTTATAATCCTTGTGCTTACGCCTTTTCTTACAAAGATCACAACAAACAGCAAATCGGATTCCCCTACGCTTGTAAGCTTCCCCGAGGAGGAAATGAGCCCGGAAGAGATGCTGAGTGATGTGATGATGCAGGAGTCCGCTCTTGCGGATATGACATCGGATGAGCTGGTAGATTCAAGCATCGAGCTCCCCTTAAGCGAAGACCAGGTATCTGCTCTTTTATCAAGGATTCACTTTGACGCTACGAAATACCGCCAGATGCTGATCTCCATGTCGAGCTACGCCAGAGAGCTTGGAAACTACATGGTTACGATCACGGCTGTCAAATCTTCCGTAGACTGGCTCAGCTCTGTTAACGACTCCAGTAATGTCACATCGGGAATAATAGTTGCCGAGAACAATGTTGAGCTCTTGATCCTTGCGGACAGTCAGGCTCTTCAAAATGCAGACTCCATCACCATGTCCCTCAGGACCGGTCTTACCGCAAAGGCATACATCAAGGAAATCGATGATGTAACGGGACTTGCGATAATCGGAGTTTCTTTAAAGGATATCCCTTCGGATCTTGATATCGATTCATACATCGCGCCACTTGGCAGCAGCAGCTCAATCTACGTCGGTATGGGAGTTGTAGCGGTCGGAAGTCCTCAGGGAGTATCGGGATCCATTGGTTACGGAATCGTTACAGCCGCGAAAAATATGGTATCCGATGTTGATACTTTTTTGTACTCATATCAGACCGACATCCTTGGAAGCAGCAATGCCAGCGGTGCTCTTTTTAATATGCAGGGCCAGGTAGTCGGAATCATCACCCCGAGAGAAAACGATACTACTGACAATACGGTTGTTATGGCCTATGGTATTACCGAGCTTAAGGACCTTATCGAAAAGCTTTCCAATTCCCAAAAGATCGGATATCTCGGCATCTACGGAACCAATGTCACGGGAGAGGCTAACCAGCAGCTCGGAGTCCCTATGGGAGCGTATGTTACCAAGACGGAGATGGATTCGCCCGCGATGCTTGCGGGAATACAGGTGGGGGATGTTATCGTAGGAATCGACGAACAAAGCGTAAATTCATTTTTGGAATACGTTACGATTTTACATAAACACAGACCTGATGAAGAAATCGTACTCAGGGTTTCAAGAAAATCCCAGTCAGAGTACGTTGAAATAAGCATTCCTCTTACAATTTCGTCAAGAAATCACGAGGAATAAGATAGGAGCAGTAAAATGAAATACATTAAAGAATTCAGAGACGGAGAGAAAGTTTCCGGAATCTATATGGTTAAGAGCAAGACAAGCGCTACCACCAAGAACGGAAAAAGCTACGACAACGTCACTCTTCAGGATAAGACAGGAGCTATCGAATGTAAGGTCTGGGAGCCCAACGATCCGGGTATTGATGAATTCGACAAACTCGACTACATCGATATACACGGAGAAGTTACCTCCTTTAACAATGCTCTTCAGCTAAATATCAGAAGAGCGAGAAAGGCGAGAGAGGGAGAGTACGACCCTGCGGATTATCTTCCCACATCTTCAAAAAACATTGAGGATATGTACGCAGACTTAAAGGCTCTTATCGAGAGCATCAAGAATCCCTCATACAAGGCGCTTTTACAGGATTTGTTCGTTAAGGATGAGGATTTTGTTAAGAAGTTCAAATTTTCATCAGCCGCAAAGAGTGTTCACCACGGCTTCGTAGGCGGACTTTTGGAACATACCTTAAGCGTAACAAAGCTTTGTGATTACTACTCTACCGCCTATCCGATCCTTAAAAGAGACCTTCTTTTAACGGCGGCTATGTGCCATGATATCGGAAAAGTATACGAGATTTCAGCCTTTCCCGAGAATGATTACACGGACGAAGGAAACCTGTTGGGACATATCGTAATGGGTTCAAATATGGTGGGAAAGAGAGCTGCAAAGATAGAGGGATTTTCCAAAAACGACCTTCTCCAGCTTCAGCACTGCATACTTGCTCACCACGGAAAGCTGGAATTCGGATCTCCCAAGACACCCGCTCTTATCGAGGCTATGGCGCTTAGTTACGCGGATGATACGGACGCAAAGATGGAGACCTTTAAGGAAATCCTTGAGAATAATTCGGAAAACAGCGGCTGGCTGGGCTTCCAGAGATTCCTTGACGGAAACGTAAGAGCTACTTTGTAAGCATTTGCCGGAGGCAAAGCCGGGGAGGACAAAATGAAAAAAATAATGGTTTTGGAAGACGATGAAGGGATAAGAGAAGAGCTGGCAATCCTTTTGTCCAACTCAGGATACAGCGTAGAAGCACCGGAAGTCTTTGACAGCCCTGTGGAAAACATCTTAAACTCGGCGCCGGATATGATACTACTTGATATCAACCTTCCGGGGATGAACGGGAAAGAGATACTCAGGCAGCTTCGCAAAAAATCCCAGATTCCCGTTATAATGGTAACAAGCAGCGACGCGGAAAGAGATGAGGTTATAACCATCGGATACGGAGCTGATGATTATATTACAAAGCCTTACAATCCGACTCTACTGCTTTTAAGGATAGGAAATATCTTTAAGAGAATGGGACAAACTGAAGAGGTTGCGGACATCGGCGGTGCGAGCCTCAATTTCAGAAAAAGTACTCTTATCGGAAAAGGCGGCGAGGAAACGGTTCTTTCCAAAAATGAGATGCTGATCCTCTCCTATCTTTATGGCCACCGCGGAAAGATTGTTACAAGGGACGAGCTGATGACGGACCTTTGGAACAACAGCGAATACCTTAACGATAATGCGCTTACGGTAAACATCAGCAGACTGCGCGGGAAACTTGCCGAAGCCGGAATAGAAAATGTAATTGAGACAAGAAAGGGGCAGGGGTATATTCTTGAAACATAAAGACTACTTAAAAGATAAAGGGGTAGAGATTGTTCTATCCCTTGTTTTATTGGTATTGGTCACATGGCTGATGATTATCTTTAGATTAAATATAGCAGCTATCATCATAATCGACGTCTTGATGGCTCTTACGGAGACCGCGAAAGTAACCATCGGATTTCTCAGAAGGAGAAAGTTTTATGACACCCTCTCGAATAATGTAAAGCGCCTCGATAAAGCGTACCTTGTCTTAGAGACGCTTGAGCGGCCGGAGTTTTTGGAGGGACAGATTATCTGCGACATTCTCTACGAGATCGACAAATCCATGATGGAGAATGTAGGAATATACGTTAAAAACAGTAAAGAGTACGCGGAATACATAGAAACCTGGATTCATGAGATCAAGCTTCCCTTATCAGCCATCAGTCTTAAACTCCACAATATGCTTAGCGCGGGCGATGTAGATCCCGGACTTAAAGAGAACTATAAAAAGATTCAGGCAGAAGTGGGAAGGATAACAGAGTACGTGGACCAGGCGCTGTACTATTCCCGCTCTGAAAATGCCGAGAAGGATTACCATATACAGGAGGTAACCATTGGCAGTATTATTCACGATTCCGTTATGGACTTCAGAGAGACGCTTTTGGAAAACCGCATCGACCTTAAGGTGGAAGCGGATGGCTCCGAAAAGGTAAACACAGACCCTAAGTGGATGCGGTTTATCATCGGCCAGATCATCTCCAACAGCATCAAATACCGCAGGGAAGGCGTAGAATCCTATATAAAAATAGGGACCGAAGTCAAAGATAATTCGGTTATTCTTTCTATAGAGGATAATGGAGTCGGAATATATCCGGAGGATTTAAAGAGAGTATTTGAAAAGTCCTTTACCGGAAAAAACGGTCTCGGGAAAGCCCGCTCTACGGGAATGGGACTGTATATTGTAAAAGAGCTTTGCGAAAAACTGGGTCTTGAGGTAAATATTGATTCTATGCAGGGCGAATGGACGAGGGTATCGATACAGGTCTTTAAAGATATGTACTACGAGATGAATGTTTAAATAAGATTTCCAAACATTACAAAATTGTAATGTTATGTAAGATTAAAAAGACGACCCGCTTTTTAAATTGGTTTATAGTTTGTACTGTCAAAGGAATCTTTGGCCGGACTATAAACCATTTTTTAAAGGAGATTTGATACAAAATGGAAAATACGGAAATACTTAAGATTGAGAACATAGAGAAGTATTACGGAAGTAAATCTTCTCTGACAAAGGCATTAAACGGAATATCCTTTTCGGTTGAAAAAGGTGAGTACGTAGCCATCATGGGAGCCAGCGGAAGCGGTAAGACAACTCTCCTAAACTGTATCTCCACTATCGACAAAGTCTCCTCGGGCCATATCTACGTCGGGGGAAAAGACATCACAAAACTAAAGGGGAACGCTTTAAACAAGTTCAGAAGAGAAGAACTCGGATTTGTATTCCAGGATTTTAACCTTCTTGATACGATGACGGCGTACGAGAATATCGCTCTTGCCCTTTCGATACAGGGAGTTAAGCCCCACCTGATCGAGACTAAGATTAATGGAATCGCTAAAAACCTTGGAATTGACGAGGTATTAAAAAAGTATCCTTACCAGATGAGCGGAGGTCAGAAACAGCGAGTTGCGGCCGCGAGGGCTATCATCACAGAACCAAAGCTTATCCTCGCCGACGAGCCTACCGGAGCGCTGGATTCAAAGTCTGCCAAGATGCTTCTTGAGGGCTTTAAGTATCTTAATGAAGAGATAAACGCTACTATACTGATGGTTACTCATGATGCTTTCACCGCTTCCTATGCAAAGAGAGTCATCTTTATAAAGGATGGAAAGATTTTCAATGAGATAACCAAAGGTGATAAGAGTAGAAAAGAGTTTTTCGATGATATCATAAGCATCGTATCTTTGCTTGGAGGTGATCAAAGTGACGCTCTCTAAGATTGCTGTTAAAAATATCAGAAAAAGTATAAAGGACTACTCCATTTATTTCTTCACTCTGGTCATCGGTGTAATAATCTTTTACGTTTTCAATGCCATAGAAAGCCAGAGCATCGCACTCAGTGTATCAAAGCGCGCTTACGAAACCATCGAACTTATGAACCAATTCTTAAGCTCGGTCAGCGTGTTTGTAGCCATTGTTCTGGGCGGCCTCATCATCTATGCCAGTCGCTTTCTCATAAAGAGGAGAAACAAGGAATTCGGAGTGTATCTGAC
>JAFPRD010000095.1:0-10511 GCA_017401005.1 Lachnospiraceae bacterium | reverse complement strand
AGATTTAATTAAAAAACAACAAGAAGAAATAGATTTTAATAGAAAATTTGATTATCTTAAAAATCGTATAGAAGCTTTAAAAATAAAAGAAGAAAAAATTCGAATGGAAAAAAATTAACCGTACACGGAGATACTTTGGAGTTCTTCCCGGCTCAGGGCGGAGACTATCTGATAAGGGTTGAATGGTTCGGAGACGAGATAGACCGTATTGTTGAAGTAGAGCCTTTAAACGGACGTATGAAGGCTACCCTTGAGCATATAGCGGTTTTTCCCGCTTCCCACTACGTAGTTTCTCCCGACAGGATAAAGATTGCCTGCGGAGAAATAGAAAAGGAGCTGGAAGAGAGAGTTAAATACTTTAAGGGAGAGGACAGACTTATCGAGGCGCAGCGCATCTCCGAGAGAACGAACTTTGACGTAGAGATGCTCCGGGAGACAGGCTTTTGCTCCGGAATCGAAAACTATTCAAGACACCTTTCGGGAATGAAGGCGGGCGAGCCGCCGATGACGCTTATGGACTTCTTCCCCGAGGATTTCCTTATAATCATCGACGAGTCACATATGACGATACCGCAGATAAGAGCCATGTACGCCGGAGACAGATCGAGAAAGACAACGCTTGTCGATTACGGATTCAGACTGCCTTCTGCTCTCGACAACAGACCTCTTAACTTTGATGAATTTGAGGACCATATAAACCAGATGCTCTTTGTGTCTGCAACACCCTCTACGTATGAGTCGGAGCATGAGCTCCTTCGTACGGAACAGGTAATACGCCCTACGGGACTTCTTGATCCCGAAGTGGACGTACGCCCTGTAGAGGGCCAGATTGACGATCTCCTCGGAGAGATCAGAAAAGAGACGGCAAATAAACATAAAGTCCTTATCACAACTCTTACAAAACGCATGGCGGAGGATTTGACGGAGTACCTTCGTGAGGCCGGAGTTCGCGTAAAGTATATGCATTCGGATATAGAGGCTTTGGAGAGAGCGAAGATAATCCGCGATATGCGTCTTGACGTATTTGACGTTCTTGTGGGTATCAACCTTTTAAGAGAGGGCTTGGACATTCCGGAAATCACCCTTGTTGCGATCCTTGATGCCGATAAGGAAGGATTCTTAAGGAGCGAGACCGCTCTTATTCAGACCATCGGAAGAGCCGCGAGAAACTCTGAAGGTCACGTTATCATGTATGCGGATGTGATGACGGATTCTATGAAAAATGCCATTGGTGAGACAAACCGCCGCCGCGAGATTCAGCAAAAGTACAACGAAGAGCACGGAATTACGCCTACAACTATCCAAAAGTCGGTTCGTGAGCTTATCAGTATTTCAAAGGAAATTGCAAAGGAAGAAGTACTCTTTGAGAAAGATCCCGAATCCATGAACCCCGCTGAGATCAGGAAACTCATGGATAAACTCGAGAAGCAGATGCGCAAGGCGGCTGCTGAGCTTGACTTCGAAACTGCTGCTGAGCTTAGAGATAAAATTGTCGATCTTAGGAAAGCTTTTGGGAATCATGCATAAAAACAGGCCCGAGATTTCTACTTTTCCGTTAATACTAAGTTATGATATATTCATTTGTGGGGTAAAAGCATTACTCAAATTTATTACTTAAGAGAACTACAAATGGGTACCGAGGATTTAAAGAAAAAGTATGGCATCGGAGAGGTAGAAGGGGATGTTTCTATCGAAGTGAGAGCCGATGAAAAAAATGTTACTCTCACATCAAGGACTATCGGCAGGGGGACGGACTATATCGATGTGCTTCCTTTCACGTATAACGGAAAGGTTCTGTCGTTTCAGGGTTCGGGCATACACATGAAGCTCAGCGCCGTAATGGGACCTATGCACATTGAATTTGGCGTTCAAGAGATAAAGCTGGCAAGAACGGATGACGGAAGTCTGGCTCACAGAGTTTTCAGCAACGAGAAAAACGGGCTGAAAAACTTACGAGAGTACAAAAGATTCAGCCTTATAGAAGAGGGAACCTTTACTCTTTTGGGCTCTCAAAAGGAATACGACTGTGAAGTAAGAGATATAAGCTACGGAGGCTTCGGTGTCGTAGTAAAAGGACGTGAATATATTCCGGTCAAGGAGCTTTTGAATCTGTCCTTTGCCTGCCATATCGGAGTTGTACCGATCTCAATCAAGACCAATGGGCTTATCGCCAGAGCGCAGTACAACGGAGACAGAGATGAAACCATAATAGGGGTTAAGCTCCTTGTGAACAATTCGTCGGTCAAAGAGGCTGTAAACCGTATACAGCGCGAAGAACTCCAGAAACTTAAGCACGCATGATAAAACTTGATTAATCTATAAAAGGTTGCTAAATGCAGCCTTTTTTTGTAAAATAGAAATGTTTGGGAAGATGAAAATCTTTTGGAGGTTTAAGATGTCTAATTATTTTGTTGACATGTTGTCGGAAGAGGAACAGAAGGTCATTTATTATGTCCCTACCTTTGCCGATTTTTTAAAGAAGGTTGAAAAGGACTTTGCCGAAAAGCCCGCTACTACAGACGGAAAGGTTACGTACAGCTTTAAGGAGCTTGTAAGCCGCGTTGCAAGAAGAAGAGCATCCTTGGCGGCAGCAGGTGTAAAGCCCGGTGATAAGGTCGGTGTTATTGCAAGAAACGACCTTGACGCGATGGAGTGGTTTTTGGCAGTACCATCATACGGAGCAATCCTTACGATGCTTCCGGTACAGCTCGGCGCCGAGCAGATTACCGGTATATCCATGAAGTTTGGCTTTGCCGCTTTGGTAGCTGCCGATGAGTTTAAACCTCTTACCGAAAATGTTAAGTGTACTGTTATTCCGTCTTCGGAGATTGCTGACAGCGAGGCTCCTTACGGTGATGTAAAGAAAGAGTCCGTTGCCGCCATTTACTTTACAGGCGGAACAACCGGTACTCCTAAGGGAGTTATCCTTACCCACGGAGCTCTTATGAGAGGAGCTTTAAACGGAAGTTACCAGCCCGGCGGAGTATTTGACCACAGAGTAATGGTTATCCTTCCCATGTCCCATATCTTCGGATCCGTAATGGGATTCCTTTCCGTACTCTTTACGGGTTCAACCGTTATCGCCTGCACGGATATGAGGGCAGCAGTCGGACAGATCCCTGTACTTAAGCCTACATTCCTCGTACTTGTACCCGGACTTGTTGAGGTTATCTTGGGACTTGCCAAGCTTAAAGGAAAAGGATTCCTCGGAGACCTTAAGAAGATGATCGTCGGAGCGGCTCCAGTTCCGCCCAGGCTTATTAAGGATGCTGCCGAGTTCGGAATAAAGCTTTATCCCGGATACGGACTTACAGAAGGAGCAAACCTTACATCCGCAAATATTGATATCGAAAATAAGCCCGAGTCCATGGGTAAGATTTACCCCGAGCAGGAAGTGAAGGTTGTAGACGGAGAACTCTGGATAAAGGGCGACAATGTAATGGTAGGATATGCCGGAAATCCCGAAGAGACCGCCAAGGTTATGGAAGACGGATGGCTTAAGACCGGAGACCTTGTAAGGTTTGACGAGGATGGATTCCTCTATATTACCGGAAGGATCAAGAACCTTATCATATTATCCAATGGTGAGAATGTATCGCCCGAGGAACTTGAGGAATACTTCTATAAAGACGCAAGGGTAAAGGATTGCCTTATCCGCGAGATGCAACTTGGCGGCAATACCGTTATCGGCGTTGAGATACTTCCTCTTGAGCCCGCTGTAGCCGGCAAGAGCGACGAGGAGATACAAAAGGCTATGGAAGATCTTACAGCGTCTGTAAATGCAGGACTTCCAAGCTATATGCAGGTTGCAAAGGTAGTGGTCAGAAAAGAAGACTTCCCTCGCACCGGCGCTATGAAGATTGATAGAAACAAAGTAAAATAGGTGAAATGATGGCATCAAAGACAGGACTTATTCTTGAAGGAGGCGCAATCCGCGGTATTTTTACAGCCGGAGTGCTTGATTGTCTCCTTGACAAAAATGTATATTTCCCGTATGTATCGGGAGTATCGGTGGGGGTAAGCAACGCGTCCGGATTTGTATCAAGACAAAAAGGACGTTCCAAAAAGATATTGACTCATGAAAATACAAGAAGTTTTTATGGCCTCCCCAATATCCTCAGAACGGGAAAAGTTCTGGATCTTGATGAGTGTATCATAAAATACGCTTACGACAACTTCCCTTACGATTTTGAGACTTTTCATAAATCGGAGACTCTTTGGGAAGCTGTTGTTGCCAATTGTGAAACGGGTAAGCCCGAGTACGTATCGGACTTTCAGACAGACAGAGAGGCTCTTGATTTTTGCAAGGCTTCATGCTCTCTTCCCTTTATCTGCAAGCCGATAGAGCTTCGCGGAAAAAAGTATCTTGACGGATCTTTGGCGGATTCCATTCCCTTCCAAAGAGCCCTTGATATGGGATGTGACAAGATAGTTTTGATCCTTACGAAAGCCGATCTTCACGAAGCGACGGATTACAAGAAGCTGAGCTTCCTTGTCAATTTCTTCTACCGCAGAAAATATCCACATCTTGCCGATACCATACTTGGGCGTAAAGACCAGTACTTAAGGCAGATGGAAGAGATTGAGAAGATGGAACGTGAGGGAAGGGCGATGATCATAAAGCCTGACGAGACTACCGTTGCACACTTCGAAACCAATAGAGATAAACTTGAGAAATGCTATCAGGACGCATATAAGCTTATGGAGAGAAGATATGACGAACTGAAGGCGTTTATGGAAAGCTGAGACGGGTATAGATATGCAGATAGTTACTACCGAGGTCGAAAGAGCGTTCAGAAGCTGGCTTAAGAAGCAGGTATATGGTGATGGAATGCGGGTTTTTTCCGACAATGAGATCACCGCGTACGCTTATGCCCTGAGGAGTTCTTGCGAAAAGGCCGGTAATCTGCAGATTAAAAATCTTTTCTATTTCAACAATCCGGTACAGCTTGGAGACGAGATAGAGTATCTTAAGACCGATAAGGACTTTATTGATATTGACAGGGCGGGGAATGGTACGTTAAGCACCGCCCTGGATCTTTATTTGTTTTATCTTGAGAACGGGGCTGAAAGTACAGCTCCTGAGATTCATGCAAGGTTCTATTTATCTGAAGAGAAATCCGATATCGAGCGCAAGGACGCCTCACCCTTAGAATTCTATTACCACGAAGTACCTATGAAGCCGGTGCAGAGAGTATATTACGGTGCTCCCGGTACGGGTAAGTCTTATAATGTACGTAAGCTTCTCGAGAAAGAATTTCCCGATGAAGAGATGATGCGGACGCATATTAAGCGTGTAATATTCCATCCGGCATATACATACGGAGACTTTGTAGGAGCCATAAAGCCCTTGATATCCTTAGAAAAGCCTCTTGATTACGTATACGTTGCGGGGCCTTTTTCGGAGCTGCTTAAGGCTGCTTTCTTAAATCCGGAGGAAAAGTATTATCTTGTTATTGAGGAAATAAACAGGGGATATGCTCCGTCCATATTCGGAGATGTTTTTCAGCTCCTTGACAGGGGGCCGGAAGGAAAGAGCGAGTACCCTATTGTAAACAGAGACCTTGGAGCGTACTTTTCAAGAGATCCCTGGATGAAAAATATCTTTTATGACGGGATGATATGGCTTCCGGCAAATTTCAATATAGTCGCAACAATGAATACCGCCGACGAGAATATTTTCGTTATGGATAATGCGTTTAAGCGGAGATTTGAACTTGTGTATGTGCCGATAGATTTTGATATTTTGCCGGAGGAGATGAAAGAAGAGAAAAGAATCTTTTCCGGGGAAAGAGATCTTAAAGAGGTCTTTGAGGACTCCGAGGTAAACGCCAAGATCGCCGGATTGCTCTACGAAAAAGGAAAGCTAAAGAGGAACTGGAGTACGTTTGCTGCTATCGTCAACAATATGATCGACGCGGAGAACCTTGAAGGAAAAAAGCGGGGAATCCCACATAACGCACTTATCGCTGAGAACAAGAAGCTGGGACCATTCTTTGTTAAACCGGAAGAACTGGAAGATGCGGATCTTTTCTTTAATAAGGTTATCTTTTACCTTAAACAGGATGTTTTCGCAGATTCGTCGCGGTTTTTTACCGGATCCTTTGAAGAAATATACGATAAATACAAAATAGCCGGGGGAGATATATTCGAATTGCTTGTATAACTGACAGTAAGGTGAAAAGAAATAATGAAGTCTCAAAATAACAGTAAGGCGGATAATGACAGCAGAGCGCAGGCTGTTAAGATGCTGCCAAGAAATACTATAAGAGTAAGAGGGGCGAAAGAGAATAATCTTAAAAACATTGATGTGGAGATTCCGAGGGACTCGCTGGTTGTTATGACCGGTGTATCCGGCAGTGGTAAATCTTCACTTGCTTTTGATACGATTTACGCGGAGGGACAGAGGCGCTATATGGAGTCGTTGTCCTCATACGCAAGGCAGTTCCTTGGCCAGATGGAAAAACCCAATGTTGAGAACATCGAGGGACTATCCCCTGCCATATCCATCGACCAAAAATCAACCAATCGCAACCCACGTTCAACAGTGGGAACTGTGACGGAGATCTACGATTACTTCAGACTTTTGTATGCCCGAATAGGTATACCCCATTGCCCGAATTGCGGAAGAGCTATCGAGCGTCAAAGCGTTGACCAGATGGTTGACAGAATTCTTTCTCTCCCTGAAGGAACTAAGATTCAGATACTTGCTCCGGTTGTAAGAGGAAGAAAGGGACAGCATGAAAAGGTTATAGAAAGAGCCAGACGCGGTGGATACGCAAGGGTGAGAGTTGACGGTATCCAGTATGACCTCTCCGAAGATATAAATCTCGAAAAGAATAACAAGCATAATATCGAGATAATCATCGACAGACTTGTTGTTAAAGAGGGCATCTCATCGAGGCTTGCCGATTCAATAGAAAACGCGTTAAAGCTTGCTGAAGGCCTTTTATTTGTTGATGTGATAGACGGGGAGATGCTTACTTTCTCCTCGAGCTACGCCTGCCCTGACTGCGGCATCAGTATCCCGGAGGTTGAGCCCAGGAGCTTTTCATTTAACAATCCCTTCGGCGCCTGCCCTGTATGCGCCGGGCTTGGATACAAGATGGAGTTTGATGCCGATCTGATGATACCGGATCAGTCTCTTTCCATCAACGAGGGCGCAATAGCGGTTCTTGGATGGCAGAGTGCAAACAGCAAGGGAAGCTTTACAAACGCGGTACTTGAAGCTTTATGTAAAGAGTTTAAATTTGATCTTGATACTCCTTTTGAAAAGTATCCCGATAAGATCAAGGATATCCTTATAAACGGAACCGAAAAGGAAGTTGCTGTCCACTATACCGGACAGCGCGGAAGCGGTGTGTATCCTATCGCTTTTGAAGGAATTGTGAAAAATGTTGAAAGAAGATACCGGGAGACTTTCTCGGAAACTTCAAAGGCTGAGTATGAGACCTTTATGCGGATAACACCCTGCTCTGAATGCGGAGGTAAAAGGCTTAAGAAAGAGTCCCTCGCGGTAACCGTCGGTGATAAAAATATATACGATCTTACGACGCTTTCCGTACTTGATCTCGCCAAGTTTTTAGACGAACTTGTTTTATCGAATCAGCAATCTCTTATCGGAGAACAGATTCTCAAAGAGATCAAAGCAAGAGTGGGATTCCTAATAAACGTAGGACTTGATTATCTTTCTCTTGCAAGAGCTACTGCTACGCTCTCCGGAGGAGAAGCTCAAAGAATAAGACTTGCGACACAGATAGGATCGGGTCTTGTGGGAGTGTGCTATATACTTGATGAGCCTTCTATAGGATTGCATCAAAGAGATAACGACAAACTGCTGGCCACTCTTAAAAATCTTCGCGACCTCGGAAATACACTGATCGTTGTTGAACATGACGAGGATACGATGCTTGCTGCCGACTATATCGTTGATATCGGCCCCGGCGCCGGCTCACACGGCGGAGAAGTCATAGCTACAGGTACCGCGGAAGAGATCATGAAAGTACCTGAGTCGGTAACCGGTCAGTATCTTTCGGGGAAAAAGAAGATACCTGTGCCTGAGAGCCGAAGAAAGCCTGCGGGCTGGCTTACCGTTAAGGGAGCGCAGGAAAATAACCTGAAAAATATTGATGTTAAGTTTCCTCTCGGAGTCTTTTGCTGCGTAACCGGAGTTTCGGGAAGTGGAAAGAGCTCGCTTGTTAACGAGATTCTTTATAATCAGCTTGCAAAGAAGCTAAACAGAGCACGCACGATCCCGGGAAAGTTTAAATCCATAACCGGTATCGAAAAACTTGATAAGGTTATCTGTATCGACCAGAGTCCTATCGGAAGGACGCCGAGATCAAATCCCGCTACTTATACCGGTGCCTTTGATCTTATAAGAGATCTGTTTGCGTCTACCGTTGATGCCAAAACAAGAGGGTACAGTAAGGGAAGATTCTCCTTTAATGTTAAGGGCGGAAGATGCGAAGCCTGTTCCGGAGACGGAATCGTAAAGATTGAGATGCATTTCCTTCCCGATGTATATGTCCCTTGTGAAGTCTGCGGAGGAAAGCGGTACAACAGAGAAACATTAGAGGTTAAATACAAGGGAAAGAACATTTTTGATGTTCTTGATATGAGGGTTGAAGAGGCACTTGGATTTTTTGAAAATGTTCCTTCCATCAGGAACAAGATCCAGACCCTGTATGATGTTGGCCTCGGATATATCAAACTCGGACAGCCTTCCACGGAGCTTTCGGGCGGAGAGGCACAGCGTATTAAGCTGGCTACAGAACTTTCAAGACGCTCTACGGGAAAGACTATTTACATCCTTGACGAGCCTACAACGGGACTCCATTTTGCGGATGTACATAAGCTCGTCGAGATCCTCCACAGACTTGCCGACGGCGGAAATTCGGTAGTTGTTATAGAGCACAATCTTGATGTTATAAAGTGTGCCGACTATATCATCGATATGGGACCCGAGGGCGGAGACCGCGGCGGATGCGTTATAGCCGAAGGAACTCCCGAACAGATAGCCCGGTGTAAAGAATCTTATACCGGATTCTACGTAAAGAAAATGCTTGAAAAGGGGAAAGAATGACATTACAACTTCTTGTTTCCTGTGTAGGACAGGATGTACCTGCTCTTTGCAATAAAATGAACATCGGAAGCGATGCCATAATCATCAATCAAAAGTCCGAGTATAAGGCTGAGATTTTTAACCATAACGGAAGCCTTATAAAGGCATTGTCTATGGATGAAAAGGGCGTTGGTTTATCGAGGACTACGGCTCTTCAGAGAGCAAGTGCCGACATCGTACTCTTTGGCGACGAGGATATCGTGTACGCGGAAGGATATGAAAAAACAGTTCTTGATGAATTTGAGAAGAATCCCGGAATCGATCTTATCCTCTTTAATGTCAGAGTCTGCGAGGAGAGACGTACATACTGGACAGACAAAGCCCACAGAGTTCGCAGATGGAACTGCGGAAGATACCCCGCTTACAGTATAGCTGTCCGCCGCAGGAAGCTGCATGAACTGGGAATAACTTATCACCTTTGGTTCGGTGGCGGCGGTATTTTTTCAAACGGAGAGGACAGCCTCTTTTTGAACGATTGCCTGAAAAAGGGGATGAAACTTTTGGCGGTACCTGTTTGCATCGGGGAAGAAAAGCCCAGAGAAAGCGGCGAGCTTTCTACCTGGTTTAACGGGTATGATGAAAAGTTTTTCTACGACAGAGGGGTGCTTTACCATTATCTGTACGGCGCCTTGGCGGGAGTTATGAGCCTCAGGTGGCTTTTAAAGAATAAGTCATATATGTGCGAGTCGGTTCCCTACAAGAGGGCGAGGATGCTTATGAAACTCGGGGCAAAGCTGCGACTGCCCTATGAAGAGGCTTTTAAAGATTGATTTTTTGACGGATAAATGTTTATAAAACGAGTGAGGAAAGAATATGTGGGAGACCAGCTACGCAAGAGAACCTATAAATTATAAATTGTTTTTCTTAAAACTGCTTAAAAAGCTCTGGCTTTTACCTATAACCATTGTCATTTTTTCTGTTTTGGTAGGCGGAATATACTGTATTGTCAATTTCGGAATAAAAGACGGATATAAGTACAGAGCAAGGACTATTTATCACGTAACCTTCGACAGTGACGGTGCGGATGAAGAGTATGCTTATTACAATTATTACACATGGCAGGAGCTTATACATACCGATTACTTTACGGACGCTTTAGAGAAAGAGTTTGCCGGAAGACTGACAAGGGAAGAGATCATAGCGGATACCTACGCCACAATAGAGTCGGACTACCGCTATCTTTATACAAAAACAACTACCGGGGATCCTGAGCTTTCAATAGAAGTGGAGAGCGCTCTTTCTAAGCTTATCTGCGAATTCCCCTCAGGCAAAAAAGAGATTGCCGCCATCGAGGTGGTTGACGCAGCGGATGAGGGTGATATCGAGGACATATCCCTTATCTTTGTTAAAAGAGCCTTTATCTTCGGCGCTGTGATCGGGTGCATTT
>JAFPRD010000094.1:0-1813 GCA_017401005.1 Lachnospiraceae bacterium | reverse complement strand
GTTAGTTATACATTCAATATCTTTATTCTTACAAATTTACACGCTTCTTTCATATTGTCTTTCTCTCCTCGTGTATGCTGAAATAAAACCGTCTTCCAGTGTCTGCATTATAGCCCAAGAATCCAGTTTTGAGAAGGCGGTCTTTCTTTTTTGATCAACGAAAAAAGGACACGATCTATATCTTTAGAAAGTGTCCTGTTATCGTTGTCTGACTTCCGGATGCGCGCTATCCTATCTCGTCAAGTATTTCATCTTTTTCCGGAATGAAAATGAAGAAACGAAAGTATTCCGATGGGCATAAAATATACACACCAAACAACAAGAGCTAACTTCCGATATTATGTGTTTCCATTCTGATAAGAGTTTATTTGATTCTTCCCATTTTTGCAAGCATCTCTATGTCGCTCTTTATGGTGGATCCGGATGTCGTCAGCATATCTCCTGTAATGGTTGCGCTGGCTCCTCCCTTAAATGCCGTCTCGCCGTTACCTTCGATCAGTTTTCTGCCGGCGCCAAGACGAATATCCGCTTCGGGATTTATATATTTAAATATGGCAATGGTTCTTAAAATCTCCTCATTGGAAAGCTGAGGCAGATTCTCAAGCGGCGTTCCCTTAACCGGGATCAGGGCATTGATCGGAATGGATTTAATCCCAAGTTCTGCCAGTACCAGAGCCATGTCAATTCTGTCATCCACACTCTCACCCATGCCGATGATTCCTCCGGAACATACATTAAGTCCCGCCTTCCGGGCGCGTTTAATGTTGGCTACCTTATCTTCAAAGGTATGAGTTGTACAAATCGTTTTGAAATACTTCGGTGAGGTCTCCACATTATTGTGATAACTCCTGACTCCCGCCTCGTAGAGCCTCGCAAACTGCTCCTCCGAAAGAAATCCCAGGGACGCGCAAAGCTCAATTTTCAAATCCTTTCTTAACCTTTTGTATATATCAATGATCCTGTCAAAATCCCCGTCCGAAGGTCCGTGCCCCGATATGACAACCGCAAACCTGTCCACTCCTGCTTTTTCATTGGCGGAAGCCAGAGCATATATTTCATCATATTCCAAAAGGTCGTAAACTTCACAGCCTGTATGATTATGGGCTGACTGGGCGCAGTACTTGCAATCCTCCGGGCAGGCGCCGTTTCGGCCCGAGATTATGGAACAAAGATCGACGCTGTCTCCGGAAAAATATTTTCTTAGTTTATCCGCTCCCTCCATTAAATCTTCAAGAGGGGCTTCTTTTAGGAAAGATAAATTGTCATCCTTTGAAAGTCTGTATCCGCCTATTATTTCTTCTGCCAGTTTAAATACATCCGCAGTCATTCTGTTTGCTCCTTCCGCTTTACCGAGATCAAAGAAAGTACAAGGGATAAGCCCATACCGATCATAATCAGATAGTTCATTATTACCGCAGGTACTCCAAGGCTTGCAAGAGTATCGCCGAAATAATTCCCAAGGATACCAAAGAGACCTCCAAGGACTACGGCTCCGATCCATAATCCCATATTTATGTCCCGCTTTTTATATGCGATAATCGCAATCATAAGCGGGAAGATCACGCCGGGAGTATAGATACTGTAGGCGCCCGCAAGAAGGCTCATAATGTCACCCTGCCCCGCAACTGCCAAAAGAAGGGAGAGAATACCAATTACAACAACCGTGATTCTTACGCCCTTCACGCTTTCCTTCTTTACTATATCCTTCACAAAAATTGTGGAAGCATTAATAATACAGGTATCCGTGGATGAAAGAATCGCGGAGAGAAGTCCAAAAATCAGCGGCACAGCCACCCACTTAGGCATAATCGAG
>JAFPRD010000093.1:0-8785 GCA_017401005.1 Lachnospiraceae bacterium | reverse complement strand
AGGAGCCTCGATAAACCTATGTATAAGGAAAAATTAAGGCTTCGCAGCTACGGTATCGCGAGTGATGATTCACAGGTTTTTGTCGAGATCAAGAAAAAGTACGACGGCATTGTTTACAAAAGAAGGGTTTCAATGCTCCTGCCCCAGTCGAGAGCATTCCTTCCGAAATCATTTTCCGGTACTCCCGAAGCTAAGAGATTCCTTCTCAAAAGCTTCCGTGAAAGATTAAAAGCAGGTTCTTCAAAAGAACAGATCGTAAAAGAAATCGAGTATTTTGTGCAGTATTATAAGGGCATTCGCCCGGCTATGATGCTTCAGTATGAAAGAGATGCTTTTTACGCCGCTGACGATCACGAGTTCCGGATCACATTCGACGACAACATCAGATGGAGAACAGATGACTTAAGACTGGACAAAGGTTATTACGGAAACAGGCTTCTTGATAAAAACTATGTACTTATGGAAGTCAAGGTCGGAGCGGCAATGCCCGCCTGGTTCGTAAAGGTCTTAACCGATAATAGGATCTACAAAACATCATTTTCAAAGTACGGAACAGCCTATTTACTTGACAACGGGCTTGCAGGTAACCTTCCCGAGCCCACAAAGCAGGTTCTTTTTGAAAAGAATCTGTATGAATTCAAAGCATGTATCTAACATTTAAAATCGGAGGAAAATAATAATGAGCAATATTTTTAACAGTATTTTTGACACCACAGCGGAAACAATCCCTTTTATGGAGTTTATAGTTTGCATCGGAGTTTCCCTTATCATCGGAGTTTTTCTTGCATGGCTCTACAGCCTTAGGAACAAGGCAACAAAAAGTTTTCTCATCTCAGTAGCGATCATGCCCGCCATCGTTTGCGTCGTAATTATGATGGTCAACGGAAATGTCGGCGCCGGAGTTGCGGTAGCCGGAGCTTTCAGCCTCGTAAGATTCCGTTCGGCACCGGGCTCTGCAAGAGAGATCTCAACAATCTTTATCGCAATGGGCGCAGGACTTATCACAGGTATGGGCTATCTCGCATACGCAGCAGTATTTACCGTAGTTCTTGCGGTTATTATGACTCTTCTTACTTATCTTAAGTTTAAAGGAACAGCTGATGATTCAAAGAAAAACCTTAGGATTACGATTCCGGAGGATCTTAACTATACAGAAGCTTTTACTGATATTTTGAAAGACTTCACCGATGAAGCAGAGCTTATCTCAGTAAAGACCAGCAATATGGGCAGCCTTTTCAAGCTCAGATACAGCGTAGCTTTAAAAGAGGATGCATCGGAAAAAGAATTTATAGATATGCTCAGAACCCGTAACGGAAACCTTGAGGTCAGCATGGATACACAGGAGGTGGCTATAAATGAATTATAATAAATTAAGTGATAATATTAAAAAAGCAGTTTCAGTAGTTTTAACAGGAATGATAGCCGTGTCTTTGGCGGCTTGCAGCACGGGAAACGGTTCAGGAACAAGCTCTTTGGGAAGCTCTTCCGAAAGCATCGAATCTTCTGCCGGTAGCGGAAGCACGGATGTAACCGTTGGTTCTTCATCGGAATCCTCAGCAGAGATTCTATCGGGGGAAAGTAAGTTTTATGCATCAAGTTCTCTTGATTCATCAGAGTTTTTTACGGAAAGAGATCTTGATCCTTCCTACGACGCTTCGGAAGCAGTAAGCATTTCCCTCTCAGACACCGGAATTACATCTTCCGGCAAGGGTGTATCCGTAGACGGATCAACCGTGACAATTTCTGAGGAAGGGATCTATGAAATCTCAGGTACTCTTTCGGACGGACAGATTGTAGTTGATGCAGACGGAGCAAAGGTGCAGCTTGTACTTAAGGGAGCAAATATCTCAAATGATTCTTCGGCAGCTATATATGTAAAAGACGCGGACAAGGTATTTATCACCCTTGCCGAAGGAAGCGAAAATACATTATCCACAACCGGCGAATATGTCGCCATCGATGATAACAATATCGACGCAGCCATCTATTCCAAGGATGATCTCGTACTTAACGGAAGCGGCAGCCTTACTATCGTGAATAATTATGGACACGGAATCGTCAGCAAGGATGATCTTAAAGTAACCGACGGCTATTACAAAATTTCCGCTTCCTCTTCCGGTATTAACGGAAAAGACAGCGTAAGAATCTGTGGCG
Organism: Lachnospiraceae bacterium; assembly: GCA_017401005.1. Taxonomy (GTDB): domain Bacteria; phylum Bacillota; class Clostridia; order Lachnospirales; family Lachnospiraceae; genus AC2028. The sequence goes on along the minus strand of JAFPRD010000093.1, from coordinate 6,631 downwards.
GAACCTTTGATATTTCGGCTTCTACCGATTGTATACACGCTTCCAATGATGAGGATGACAGTCTTGGATATGTTTATATAAGCGGTGGAACCTTTACCTTAAACTCCGGCAGCGATGCGATCGACGGATCCGGAACAGTTCAGATTGAAGGCGGAAGCTTTGATATCACATCTGACGATGATGCGGTTCACAGCGACGGCACTACCATCATCAGCGGCGGAAAAATAAACGTCAGCTCCTGCTACGAAGGAATCGAAGGAACCGTTGTACTTATCACAGGCGGAGAAATTAATGTAAAGGCTACCGATGACGGAATCAACGCTGCGGGCGGAAACGACGGAAGTGGCTTCGGACCCATGGGCGGAGATACATTCTCTTCTTCAAGCTCAAGCTATATCGAGATCAGCGGCGGAAAGATTTACATTAATTCCGAAGGTGACGGTGTCGATGCCAACGGATCCCTTTATGTAACCGGAGGTTATACTCTTGTTGACGGACCGGTAAGTGCCGGAAACGGAGCTCTTGATTACGACAGTGAAGGATCGATAACAGGAGGAACCTTCATAGCACTTGGATCTAACGGAATGGCTATGAACTTTAATAACGCCTCTCAGGGATCCATACTTGTAAATACCGTTACATATAAATCCGGTGACGCTATTACCCTTACGGACTCCGATGGAAACGTATTGGTATCCGTAACAGCTTCGAAGCAGGGAAATTCGGTACTCATTTCTACACCTGATATTTTAGATGATGATACACTTTCTCTTTCAGTAGGGTCGGAATCTGTAGAGATTTCTATGGACGGAAATAACATCTACGGCTCCGGAACCGGATTCGGAGGCGGCTTCGGCGGCGGCAACATGGGCGGAGGCCGCGAAGGCTTCGGCGGCGGACGCGGAGGTTTCGGCGGTCAGGCTCCGGATGGAACACAGATGCCTGATGGCCAGGCTCCCGACGAATCAGAATTTAACGGTGAAATGCGCGGCGGACGCGGCGGCTTCGGTGGTCAGGCCCCCGATGGGCAGGCTCCGGGCAGCGCATCTAACAGCAGCCAAGCCTCTGACGATACTAATCTATAAATAAGAGAATATCCTTGACATCTTCCGTCTTCTGATACTACAATATATTTGTAATAGTCTGTAAATTTTGTAAATTGCCAGATAATAACGACGGGAGGTGTCAGTATGGCGATGGATATTCAGGCCAAGATGGTCATAAGAGAAGAAAATATTAACAATGCCTATAAGGTCGGGCCAAGCAGAGCCGAGCAATCTGATGATGCCTCTGCTAAGAGGGCTGAAGAACTTCGCAAAGCTCGCGAAGCTGAAAAGGCAAAGAGCGAAGAGGCTCGTAAGGAGCGCCTTGCGGAGCAGCAAAAAGCTGCCACATTAGACGAGGCAGTCGGAAAAGTCATCTCTAAGTCAGATGACGGTGATACCGTCAGAGCAAGCGAAAAGTCTATGGAGGCATTAAATGACGGAATCGTCCTTCAAAAGGAGCCCGAAAGAGAGATAACCGATCTTACCGGATATTCGGAGGATCAGCTTGACGTTCTCTACAGAGAAGGCAAGATCAGCAGAAATGACCTTGATAAAGAGATTGAAAAGCGTGAGGAGTTAAAGAAACAGATTTCCGACGACGAGGCTTCCGAGAAAGTTGCTGTAGCAGCAAGCGCTAAAGAGGCCACTAAAAAAACAGAGGATACTTCTGCGACTGACGATCAAAACAAAAAAGCCGACAGAGCTAAGGAAGACGCCCGTAAGCAGCGCATAACAGACGAAAGAAACAAGGCTCTTTTGCAGGAAAACGAGAATCTGACAAATTTTGAGAATGAAATGAGTAATGTCATTGCTCAAAAGATGAATCAGGGCAACGACCCGAATCTTGAAAGATTCGGAACTGTCGAAGGGTTTAATGTAAGTATTACTCAGTAGCGTCTGCTGCTTAATACGCAGTCAAATTAACGCATGCAGCTTAAACGCAGGTTACTTTCCACTATAGAAAAAGCTATAAGCAGTCTACTGACCGCTTATAGCCCCTAAGTTAATATAGAATACAAATTCAACTCTACGGGAGGCGTCCATATCGACGTCTCCTTTTTTATCATAAACCGGCTTGTCGTAGGAGTAACCAACGGGGATAAGAATGCTCGAAAGCTCATTCTTCATCTCGTCAGAAAGCGCCGCTTCTGTAAGGCAATAGGTCTTAACATTATCCGCTCTTTCCTGGGAGAGCTCGAGATTATAATCGTAAGCACCCTGAGTATCGGTATGTCCTCCGATCTCAACCTTTGAGATAAATCCTTTGTACTTTGAATCGTCTATTACGCTGACAAACGCTGTAATAAAGGCATTTAATGCCTTCTTTCCATCCTCGGAAAGAGATGAATCTCCCGTTGCAAAAAGGATTGAAGAGTCAAGGACTATCTCTCCGGTTTCTTCCTGAATCTTTGCCGCTATGCCGTTTGCGGAGAATGCCTTTTCGAAGTCTTCCAAAAGATTGTCTCTTGTCTCGATGATCTCCTCTATTTCCTCATCCGTAAGCGTCTCGATAACAGCCGCATCTTCTTCGGAAATATTTGCTCCAAGGTCTTCGATCGTGTAATGTCCGACGCTGGCCTCGGATAAAAATGTGCTGAGATAGTAGTAGTTTTTCTTTCCGTCTGAAAGGATTATTCCGTCAAATCCGCAGTAAAACATAACCATCTGATGGATCTTTGTCTCACCATTTTGGTCCGTGTAGGAGAAGGTAAAGAGTCCGTCCTCGTCCCATTTAGCGCAGCCGTTACAGTTCTTTGTCTGGCCGTTTGATTCTGTTTTTAAAGTGAAGTTGGACTTTTTGGGATTAAGTTTTCCGTTTGCATCCACCTGAACCGTGATATCAATTCCGACAATATCGTCAACTTTTCTTGAATTCTCGGAAAGACTGCTCTCAACGGAAAGGCTCTCCTCGGTCACGTAGCTCTTCCAGCTTGTGAAATCTCTCTCGATAAGGGTATAGCTTGCGTCCTCTGTTGAAAGAGTAACCTTCGGACCGCAAAATTCAAAGCTATATTTAACCTGTTTTTCTTCGAATTTGTAACTAAGCTCCCCGGTTGTCTCATCGAAGCTCCAGCTCGATACGGGAGTAAAGATTATATCTTTTCCCTCGACGGTATAAGCTGCATCGAGGTAGACACCTTCTCTCTCGTCGCCCGATACCGCGAAGTAAATCTGGCACCAGTTGTAGTTTGTATCTGTGATAAGAGCGTTGTCCAGCTCCGCATTTCCGGCCACGATCCTATAGGGGATCGAAGAGATGATTTTTCCGGATAAGGAGTCAGATATTTGATCGCCCTTTACCCACTTGCAACTGTTTAAAAACTCTCTTGAAGCATACGCAGTCTGAATGCCGTCATTTTTATGGTTTAACCTGTAATCCCCGTAAAACATCTGGGGAGTATAGGTTACGTTTGCGTAAATCTCGGCGGGATCAAGCCTTTCGGCGGGTTCTTCGAGTCCGCCCATGATCATTCTTCCGTCGTAAAATACCTCTCCGTAAGGGAAGAAAGTGGAGCTGTCGGAAAGTGAACCCCCAACCCCGGCCCCCGGTGGCATTGTCTGACTTTGGGGCGAGCTGTCTGATAATGAACCCCCAACCCCGTCCCCCTGTGTCATTTTTGAGCAGGCGGAAAGAAGCAGGGCCATCCCCAATAGAGCTGCCGTCAGTATAGTTTTTTTGTTATGCATATCGCATTAACCCCCGGTTATTTATATCTGTCCCACAAGAGCCTCTACAAGCTTAGCGCAGTGCTCTGCGGCATGTCTTTCAAAAGTAGGATAGTCCATTTGGGCGGAATCGTCCGCTTTGTCGGAGATAGCTCTGAGGATCACAAAGGGAATACCGTTAAGGTATGCGCCGTGGGCGATGGAAGCACCCTCCATCTCGCAGCAGTCACCGGCAAAATTTGTGATGAGCTTTTCTTTAACCGCCTTGTCCGCGATAAACTGGTCTCCGCTGACTACGCGGCCCACAAGAGTTTTAAGCTCGGGTAGGACCTTTTTACAGGTTTCTTCGGCAAGAGCGATCATCTTCTCATCAGCGGGGAATTCCTTGATTCCAAGCTGAGGAACCTCTCCAAGCTGATATCCGAAATTGGTGGCATCCACGTCGTGGTGAAGAGCAATCTTTGAAATAAGGATATCCCCGATATCAAGCTTTGCGTTGAGAGAACCTGCAACTCCGGTATTGATAATATGAGTAACCTCGAATATATCGGCAAGGATCTGTACGCAAAGAGCAGCGTTTACTTTGCCGACTCCGCTTCTTACAACAACTACCTGCGCCCCGCCGAGAGTACCCTCGTTAAACTCCATATTTGCCTTTGTAACCTTTCGGGTTGCATTCATCTTGCTCTTAAGGGTCTCGACTTCGAGTTCCATTGCTCCGATTATTCCGATTTTGCTCATACTGTTTTCCTCTTTAAAATACGTTTGTTTTAACTAAAAAGTCCACCGGCCCAAAGAGCCGGCGGGCTTATTTTACCAAAAGATTATTCGGGATATACAAGTCTGTCTTCGCCTATTCCGTAGAGAACATTATCCAGATATCTCTTTGCGAGATAGTTGGCCATTCCAAGGTTCATATCAAGATAGTTTCCGCAATCCTTGGGAGACGCTCCGGGTACATCGCCTTTAAAGTCTCTGATGAATTCATACATCTCGATCATCAAAGGGACGATATCCTTGGACTCGTAATCTCCGGCAAGGAGAAGGTAGAAGCCCGTTCTGCATCCCATGGGGCCGAAGTATACTGTCTTGTCCTTGTAGTCGGGATGGTTCCTCAAAAACGTCGCAGCAAGGTGTTCGATGGTATGCATCTCCGCGGTATTCATAACAGGCTCTTCGTTGGGGCTTGTCATACGAAGGTCAAAGGTTGTAATAACCTCAGCGCCCACGTGGTCCTTGCGGGATACATACACTCCCGGCTGTAGCTTGATATGGTCGATTGTGAAACTTGCTATCTTTTCCATTTGATAATCCTTTATTTTTTGTCATCAGCAGGCTTGATCGCTACGGGTCTCTTGAAAGCGGGCTTAACGGTAGGAACTGCAGCCTTAACTTCCTCAGCCTTTGCGGTAACCTTCTCGGCTACTTTCTTGGTCTCGTCGGCAGCTTTCTTAGCTACTTTCTTGGTCTCAGCGGTTGCCTTCTTAGCTGCTTTCTTGGTTTCGTCAGTTGCCTTCTTAACTGCTTTCTTGGTCTCTGCCTTTACTTCTTTGGCTACTGCCTTGGCTGCCTTTGCGGTCTCATCGGTAGCCTTCTTTACAGCCTTTTTAGTCTCGGCTGTTGCCTTTTTAACTTCTTTCTTAGCTGTCTTGGTAGTTTTTGAAGCGGCCTTCTTTGTCTGCGCGCTTACCTTCTTTGCAGCCTTCTTTGTCTCGTCAGTGGCTTTCTTAACTGCCTTTTTAGCTTCGCTGACTGTGCGAAGGGAGAGGATCTTGTTGGCAACATCCGCATCCCCCACTATTGAATATTTCTGTGCTGAATATGCATCAGCGGGCTCCGTTTTACCATCCATGATGTCTACAAGAACCTTTGAGCTGATGGTCACTACTGCGTCGTTATCGTAGTACTCGTAGGGCTGTACATTAAACTTGCCCTCGCTAACCTCGATATAGAACGCTCCTTCGCCTTCTCCGCGGACGTTGATCTGGATTGCCTTGTGGCCTCCGATGTCCCAGCCTGAAGCTTTGGCGAATGATTTCTGCACCTTTTCTACAATTTTTTCGTAAGTCATTTCTTCCTCCTTAAAACCATTTCTTTTTTCAAAAAACATAATTTAAGAACAAAACAAAAAACAAACTACCGCTATTATAAGCCTTTTTCTGCGCATATACAACATTTAGCCACAAAAAATGCTCCGGCTGCTATGGGCCGGAGCACGTTTTATCAAAACTTTTTGGATTTATTTAAAATATCTATCAAGAAGACCCTTTAATGCCTTGCCGTGTCGAGCCTCGTCGCGAGCCATCTCATGTACGCTGTCATGGATTGCGTCAAGGTTGTTTTTCTTAGCGCATTTAGCAAGGTCTGTCTTTCCCTGAGTAGCGCCGAATTCGCAGTCCACTCTCCATGCAAGGTTTTGCTTTGTGGAATCGGTCATCTTGGGCTCAAGATCGGTTCCGAGCATCTCAGCAAATCTTGCAGCATGGTCAGCCTCTTCGAAGGCAGCCTTCTCCCAGTAAAGTCCGATCTCGGGATATCCTTCTCTGTGCGCTACTCTGGCCATGCAAAGGTACATTCCGACCTCTGAGCACTCTCCTTCGAAATTTGCCTTGAGCTGCTCGAAGATATACTTTTTATCTTCCTCGCTGATCTCGGGATTATTCTTAACTGTCTTTGCGTATAAACCGAATTCATGCTCAGCAGCAAGGGTAAGCTCGCCCTCAACTACCTTGAACTTATCTCCGCTAACATGGCAAACGGGGCACTCCGCGGGGGGATTGTCTCCCTCGTGTACATAACCGCAAACAGGACATACATACTTCATAGCTTTTCCTCCATAAGATTAGATTTGTCAAAAATTCAGAACATTTGATAGTTTCACTTTATATTATCGCACAATACTACGTCAATCTAATCTT
>JAFPRD010000092.1:0-6277 GCA_017401005.1 Lachnospiraceae bacterium | reverse complement strand
GCATTTGCAGGATTTACCGCTCCCAAGATTCTCTGGGTTAAGGAGAACGAGCCCGAGAACTTTAAAAAGATCAAAAAGATAATGCTTCCCAAGGATTATCTTGCATATAAGCTCACAGATACCTTCTGCACCGATTATTCGGATGCTTCGGGAATGCTTCTTCTCGATGTTGAAAATCATAAGTGGTCAAAGGAGATGTGTGATATCTGCGGAATCACTGAGGATATGCTTCCCACTCTTTATCAGAGCTATGAGAAAGTCGGAGAGCTTAACCACGAGCTCGCTATGGAACTCGGTCTTAAGGACGGTGTTGTTGTGGCAGCGGGCGCAGGAGACAATGCTGCAGCAGCAGTAGGAACGGGAACCGTTGGTGACGGGGCATGTAACATTTCCCTGGGAACAAGCGGAACACTCTTTATCTCTTCAAATAAGTTTGGAGTAGACTCAAACAATGCGCTTCACTCTTTTGACCATGCAGACGGCAAATTCCATCTTATGGGATGCATGCTTTCAGCAGCTTCCTGCAACAAGTGGTGGATGGACGAGATCATCGGAACCAAGGAGTACGGAAAAGAGCAGGAGCCCATTACCGACGATAAGCTTGGAAAGAACCATGTTTACTTCCTTCCTTACCTTATGGGTGAGAGATCTCCTCACAACAATCCAAACGCTCGCGGAACCTTTATCGGACTTACTATGGACAATACCCGCGCCGATATGACTCAGGCAGTTCTTGAAGGCGTTGCATTCGCCCTTCGCGATTCAATGGAAGTAGCAAGAAGTCTTGGAATTGCTCCCGAGAGAACAAAGATCTGCGGCGGCGGTGCTAAGAGCCCTCTCTGGCAGAAGATGATGGCCAATATCATGAACATGAAGGTTGATATCCTTGAGGTTGAGGAAGGACCTTCCTTGGGCGGCGCTATGCTTGCTGCCGTTGCCTGCGGAGAGTACGCTTCCGTAGAAGATGCGGCTAAGGCTATCGTTAAGGTTAAAAAGACCGTAGAGCCCGATCCCGAGATCGCTGCAAGATATGAAGCTAAGTATCAGGTATTCAAGCAGATTTATCCCGCTTGCAAGAATGTTTACGACGCAATCGCAAATAATTAAACGTTAAGGTTATGTTAAGGTTTGCCTGTTTTAAAGGAAAGGTTCGCATTTTATAATCGTCTCATAAGATAAGTCATGCAAAAAAAATAAAGCATGAAAACAGTTCATTCTTTATATATGGCAAAGAGAGAGGAGCATATTATGTGGACCAGAAGAGAACTTAAAGACAGAGCAAAGGTGACATTCAAGAAAACGTATTGGAAGCATGTACTTGTATCAATCGTACTTGCTATGGTTCTTGGAACGGCGGGCGGAGTAAGCTCGGGAGTTTCCTCATCGATCAGTAATGTAGGAAACGTTATCGGACACAGCGCCGGCGGAGTAAGTATAGATACCGACGATTTAGAGGATTTTAAAGACGGAATAACCGATGGCTACAATGATTACAGCTTTGATTGGGAAGAGAGAGAAGAATCTGACTCTGATGGGGAAAAGGATATTGATTTTTCCTTAGATCCCGAAAACGGAGAGATTACGATTGACGGTAAGACTTACACGATCGATAAGCCCACCAGAGCCGCTGCCATCGGAGCAGTAGCCGGAGCAGTGGCAGCAGTCGTTATTGCCATGATGTTTATCGGACTTATTTTAAGCATTTTCGGAATTGCGCTTGATATCTTCGTATACAATCCCATCGAATACGGCTGTCAGAAATTCTTTAAGAAGTCTATTGACGAGAACCAGGGTCTCGGCGTAATGTTTAACGGATTCAAGGATGGTTACAAGAATATCGTTAAGGTAATGTTCTTCAGAGACCTCTTCGTATTCCTTTGGAGCCTTCTGTTTATCATCCCCGGTATCGTAAAGGGATATGCTTACCGCCTTGTACCCTACATCCTTTCCGAGAATCCTACCCTCAGCAAGGATGAGGCATTAAAGGAAAGCAACCGTCTTATGATGGGCAACAAGTGGAAGGCATTTGTACTTGACCTTTCATTCATCGGCTGGAACATCCTTTGTCTCCTTACCTGGGGCGTACTTGAGATCTTCTATGTCGGACCTTACAGAAACGCTACTTACGCAGCATTTTACGAGGCAGTTAAAGCGGAAAAGAATGCAGACGAGCTTCCTACAGTTTAATTAAAAGGTGAATAAAATGTCCTATAAAATTTTGATAGCCGATGACGAAGCGGAAATTAGAAGTCTTATAAGACTTTACCTTGAAAATGAAAGCTATGAAGTCCTCGAGGCCGGAAACGGTCTCGAGGCTTTGGCTCTCTTTAATAAAGAACATCCGGATATGTGTATTCTCGATATCATGATGCCGGAGATGGACGGATACGGCGTTCTTAAAAAGATAAGAGAGACCAGCAATATACCTGTGCTTATCCTTTCGGCAAAGGATGAGTATTCGGAAAAGATACTTGGTCTTAATCTGGGGGCGGACGATTATATCTCTAAGCCTTTTAATCCCCTTGAAATAGCGGCGAGAGTTGCCTCCCAGATGAGGAGATATTATAAGCTGGGGTCCGGTGAAAACAGGCAGCCCTCTACGATAACCTTTGGTGATTTAACTCTTGACTGTGACGGATGTACCCTTATAAGGGGAGACGAAAAGATTGAACTTACCACGGTTGAGTTTAAGATAATGGAGCTTTTTATGGGGCACCCGGGGAAAGTTTTTACCAAACAGCAGATTTATGAGCATGCCTGGGGCGAGGATTATATTATCGCCGACAACAATATCATGGTTTCCATCAGCAAGCTTCGGACTAAACTTTCGGACGATCCTTCCAAATATATAAAGACGCTTCGCGGACTGGGGTATAAGCTTGGATAAGATAAGAGAGCTTCGGACATTTATTGTCAAAAACTTCATAATCGTGCTCCTTTTGGTGGCCTTTACCGAGTCGGCGCTGGTGCTTATATTTAACAATATCATTTTCCCGAAGATTAGCCCCTTTCTTTTTAAGGATAATGCGAAGGTTGAGTACGATGTCTGGACGGTTATAGTTTTCTTTTTCTATTTGATCGTCCGTCTCATAATGTTTTTTATATCAAGATATATTCCCATAGGACTTGGGGATATTGACGAGAAAGTAATAAACAGTTTCGTCCTTTTTGACGGTAACAGTCTTGTTGAAAAGTATGAGGCCATAAGCCCTATCGTAAGAGGACTGATGTTTGTCTGCATTATCCTCATGATGGTGGTTCTACTTTTGCCCATAATCATAGCGGGCTCTGTTTTTACCGCCAGGCTGATGGCGAGATTTGCGGCTCTTGAAGAGGAGGAGAAAAAGAAAAATCTTCTCTACGAAAAGAAAAGAAGTCTGCTCCTTTCGGATATTGCCCATGACCTTCGGACTCCGATAACGACCATCTACGGATACTCAAGAGCAATACTTGATAATAAAGCCGACGAAGCAAAGACGGATGAGTATCTGAACCTTATCTGTATGAAGGCGGAGAAGGTCGATGAACTGGTCAATCTTTTGTTTGATTACGTAAAGATAGACAGCGAAGGCTTTACGCTCCATAAAGAAAAAACGGATATCGCGGAGATCGTAAGACAGGCGGGAGCATATCTTTACCAGGATATCTATGACGCCGGTATGGAGCTTTATCCCGATATCCCCGAAGATGAGATTTATGTAGAAGCCGACAAGGTACAGTTTTCCAGGGTTATTGTTAATCTTCTTAACAACAGCATAAAGCACAATCCCTCCGGAACAAAGATAGGGCTTTTCCTTTTTAAGGATGAATCAAAAATAAAGATCGCGGTCTGTGACAGCGGCCCTTTGATACCCGGCGAAATAGCTCCGAATATCTTCGAGCCCTTTAAGACGGGAGATGAGTCGAGAAAAAGCTCAGGTGGAACGGGGCTGGGGCTTTCAATAGCTAAAAAGATAACGAATCTTCACGGTATGGATTTAGTTTTCAGGCAAGGAGAAAATCTCCCCGGAAAATTTGCGAATCTGGGATTTACAAAGTGCTTTCTAATCAGATAGCAAGATATAAACAATAATACCGAAATAGCAATATTTGGGAACTCCAACTTACGCAATTTTTGGGTATATTTTTATATCAAATCAAGTAAAATAGTATTTGGGTGGACTTTGTGTTCGCTCAAATACTTTTTTTGTGAGGTAAGACTATGAATATTTTAAAGGTTACCGATCCTGAGTTTAGAAAATACGGCAGGGTCATTAAAAATGTCGATCTTAAGCCTCTTATCGAAGCAATGGCAAACACTCCTTGCCCGGATGATTGCGTATACGTGGCCGGTGACCCCGCTCTGGAGGCTGTTTCTACATCTAAGGATCTTCAGAGAGTATATTACGGAGAGCTCCCTATCCAGGTAGGATACTGCAACGGACACAATCAGAAGCTCAATGCCGTTGAGTACCACAGATGCTCAGAGCTTAACATTGCGCAGACCGATGCTATCTTGATCGTCGGAATGCAGCAGGATATCGAGGACGACTTTACTTACGATACATCCAAGATGGAAGCCTTCTTACTTCCTGCAGGATGCGGAGTAGAAATCTACGGAACCACTCTTCACTACGCTCCCTGCGGAGTAGACGGAAACGGCTTTAGAGTTACCATCGTACTTCCTTACGGAACAAACCACGATCTTAAGGAAGCACACGCCGAGAAAAATCCTAATGTCTGCGACAACGAGGACAGACTTCTTGCAGCCAACAACAAGTGGCTCATCGCTCATAAGGACGGCGGACAGGCCGAGGGAAGCTTCCTTGGACTTAAGGGAGAGAACCTTTCCGTATAAAGAGTTTATAGAAAATAAATTTTTTATCGAAATATTTTGGTAGTAATTTAATTTTTTAAGTATATACTATTTAACACAACTATGTATGGAGGAAATAACATCATGATGACAAACATTCCTAATGTGAAACTCGGAATCATCGCGGTTAGCCGTGACTGTTTCCCTATCGCGCTTTCAACACAGCGCAGAAAGAACATCGTTTCCAAGTATGGTGACGATATCTACGAGTGTCAGATCACTGTAGAGAACGAGCTTGATATGCTTAAGGCTGTAGAGGATGTAAAGAAGGCTGAGTGTAATGCTCTTGTAGTATTCCTTGGAAACTTCGGTCCCGAGACTCCCGAAACCCTTATCGCAAAGAACTTCGACGGACCTTGCATGTTCGTTGCAGCAGCAGAAGGAGACGGAGACGTTATCAACGGACGTGGAGACGCTTATTGCGGAATGCTCAACGCTTCTTACAACCTTGGTATGAGACATCTCGAGGCTTATATCCCCGAGTATCCTGTTGGAACAGCTGATGACATCGTTAAGATGATCAAGGACTTCGTTCCCGTAGCAAGAGCTGTGATCGGTGTTAAGAACCTTAAGATCATTACCTTCGGTCCCAGACCTCAGGACTTCTTCGCTTGTAACGCTCCCATCAAGGGACTTTATGAGATCGGCGTTGAGATTGAAGAGAACTCAGAGCTTGACCTTCTTGTTTCTTACAGAAAGCATAAGAACGATCCCCGTATTCCCGAGGTTTGTGCAGATATGGCTAAGGAAATGGGCGAAGGAAAGTACTACAAAGAGCTCAATGAGAGAATGGCTCAGTTCGAGCTTACTCTTCTTGACTGGGCAGAAGAGCACAAGGGCGCTCGTCAGTTTGTTGCATTCGCTGACAAGTGCTGGCCTGCATTCCCCGAAGAGTTCGGTTTCGAGCCCTGCTATGTAAACAGCCGTCTTGTTTCAAGAGGAATTCCTGTAGCATGTGAAGTTGACATTTACGGTGCTCTTTCAGAGTACATCGGAATGTGCGTATCTGCAGATACCGTTACTCTTCTTGACATTAACAACTCTGTTCCTCAGTATATCTTCGACGAGGACATCAAGGGCAAGTTCAACTACACCCTTACCGATACATTCATGGGATTCCACTGCGGAAATACTCCCGAGTGCAAGCTTTGCTCAGACAGAGCCGTTAAGTATCAGCTCATCCAGCACAGACTTCTCGAGCCCGAAGGAAGCGAGCCCGATTTCACAAGAGGTACTCTTGAGGGAGATCTTGCTGCTTCAGATATTACCTTCTATCGTCTCCAGTGCGATTCACAGGGCAACCTTCGTTCCTACATTGCACAGGGCGAGATCTTAGACGTACCTACAAGATCATTCGGTGGTATCGGAATCTTCGCTATTCCTGAGATGGGACGTTTCTATCGTCACGTACTTGTTCAGAAG
>JAFPRD010000011.1:0-2536 GCA_017401005.1 Lachnospiraceae bacterium | reverse complement strand
CGCTCATGCTCCCTGGGAACAACTCTGATAAAGAAAAACCAGGAAATGAAACTGCTTACAAAAAGAGCAAGCGCGCTAAAAATACAGGCAACTATCAAAGAAGAATTGCCGCTGTTTTTTGCAGTATTGTCTATGTTGTCCCACCGGTTTTCCATAAATTTTATTATACCATATCTATACTAAAATATCTCGGTTTAAAGTCTTTGTAAGTAGATAAAAAATCTCAAAATAAAAGGCTGTCTAAAAGGCCGTTTCCAAGCTTTACAGCCTTCCCCACTTTTCGTCAACAGCGGGAACAGTTCCGGGCTTACGCATCCAATTCTCACCGTCAAACACAAAAATATCCGCTTCGCCGTTTTTTTGAAGGCCCGGGCCCCAATAGGTCTTAACATCCGTATTTTTCTCAAGATTAAAGATAAGGCCCTTGTTGGCATTTCCGTGGGCAACGACCATTATTCTTTCGTATTTTTTAGCCGCGGGAAGCAAAACCTCTTTGTAAAACTCTCCCATTCTTTCGATAACCTGATAAAAAGTCTCTCCTCCGGGAGGCGCGGGATACTTCGAAGGGTCGGTAAAGAAAGTAATATACGGGCTTCCTTCCATAAAGATTTCGCGATAATTCTTGCCCTCAAGATCGCCAAAGCAGATTTCTCTAAGCCTCTCGTCGCGGATAATAGGGATATTCCTGTGTCCTCTGATAAGGCAAGCCGTCTCGTAAGCTCTGATAAGAGGGGATGAATAGATTACATCAAAGGGCGTATCTTCAAGCTTCTCTCCCATCTTTCCAGCTACTTCTCTGCCGCTTTCATTAAGCTCTATATCAACACTTCCCTGTAAAAGTCCCTTTTCATTCCAGGTTGTCTGTCCGTGTCTGATTACGTAAAGTTCCATTTTTTATTCCTATAAGGCACATGCCTTTTGCCTTTCCGTTGTTTATACTCTTTATCGCCCCGGTTAGGGTATTCGAAGGTGAAAAGACCTTACCGTTGCAGTATACGTTATGAGGTGTGAAATATCCACCTTCTTTTGAGATTGCGATATAATGGACATTTTTGCTGATATCACTTCCATCCATATAGGCGGTAAGAATAAAGGTATCATACTCTATTCCAAAGCTTTCGAAATCCGCCTCCTTGTAGGAAATCTTAGCATCAAAACCATTTTCAAGAAAAAACTTTAGTACCGCTAAAGGCGAAGTTCCAAGCCTCGCGCCGAAAACCGCCCCACGTCTTTCGTAGTAGGAAATAAGGGTGGGAAGTAAACTTGGCGATACGGTAGCCACCTTACTGAGATTAACAAGTGCGTTATACGTAGCAAATACTCCGCATCCGCCCCAGCGCATATCCTTCGAGGCGTACTTTACATCTCTGTATGCATCTTGATTTTCTATATATCCTTTATGGCTTTCGATTTCAGGGATGTGACCTTTTATCGTCTCTCTATTAATATCAAAATTACGGGTCACTTTCCCTTTACCGGGCTTGGCAAAACAGCTTCCCATTTTTAGGAAACCCGCTACAGCTTTCCCTGATACCTTTTGCGGTATAAAGGATTTTAAATAACTCTTAAACCCCATACAGCCCCCTTTGTTGCAATATCAGTTATCGCCACGTAGCAATTGCAGCCACGTGGCGATATAAGTTTAAAAGTTTATTCAGGATTCTTTGTCTTTCCAAGCGGAGTAAAATACTGGGCGCCGGACAAATCCTCTCCGGACAAGGTCCAGTAATAGTCGTTACCGTCCATCGTCCACTTAAAAGCCTTCCATTTCTTCGAAGAGAGGATCAGCTCCTCTTCAAGTCCGTATGCCTTTGCAGTATCCGCGGGAAGATTTGTAACAAGAGTGCCCGTATCCGCATCAACCTCTAAGGTAACATCTCCCGACGGCAATCTATCATCAAGGATCATCGTCTCTACAGCCGTCTTGTACTCTTCGATATCCTGCAGATCCTTCGCTTCTTTAGACCTTTCAACCTGCTTGATAAACTGCGGAAGCAAAAGCGCCACAATAACCGCGATAATCACAATAACGATGATCAGTTCCACAAGCGAAAAGCCTTTGTTTTTGTTGTCTTTCATACAACCCCCAAATTAAATAGATTCTCTCCACCTCAGAGCATATGTTTCCAAAAAACTATAATCTAAACATCTTTTAGCTAAATATGAATCCGGAAAAGAAATCTTTTTGTCGTACAATCTCTTAGCTGCCCCTTCAAGGTCAAGCTTTTTAATAGCCTTCATTTCCGTTTTAAGCAGAGATATATACTTACTCTTTTCCTCTTCTGAAACAAAGCTCCTGTATTTATCTATATCTTTTATGATAAAAGGCGAAATGTCTTTTTTAGGTATCGGGAACATATAGTTTAAATTGACAACTGCAATCAACCTTGTTGAATTCTTAATATCATATATCTTGTAAAAATCAGGCTGATTTTTCATGTTCAGATGTCTTGGCTGTGGATGTGATACCTGCGTAATATAACATAGATCTCCGATTTCAAATAGACTTCCAAAGAAAGGTTTATACTTATCATTT
>JAFPRD010000091.1:0-3519 GCA_017401005.1 Lachnospiraceae bacterium | reverse complement strand
TCCGTTAAGGATAGCATCGATGAGTCCTCTGGGATCGGGAATAGAGATTCTCTTTCCTGTTCCGTTCCATCCGGTATTTACAAGGTATGCCTTAGCGCCAGACTTCTGCATCTTCTTAACAAGCTCCTCGCCGTACTTGGTAGGATGAAGCTCGAGGAATGCCTGTCCGAAGCAAGCTGAGAAGGTAGGAGTAGGCTCGGTGATTCCACGCTCGGTTCCTGCAAGCTTTGCAGTGAATCCTGAAAGGAAGTAGTACTGAGTCTGCTCGGGAGTAAGAATTGAAACGGGAGGAAGTACTCCGAAAGCGTCAGCTGAAAGGAAGATAACATTCTCAGCTGCAGGGCCTGCGGATACGCCGTTTACATTCTTAGCGATATTCTTGATGTGCTCGATGGGATAAGATACACGAGTATTCTCGGTAACGCTCTTATCGTCGAAGTCGATCTTTCCGTTAGCGTCTACGGTAACGTTCTCAAGGAGTGCATTTCTCTTGATAGCGCCGTAGATGTCGGGCTCATGCTCTTTGTCAAGGCCGATAACCTTAGCGTAGCATCCGCCCTCAAGGTTGAATACTCCGTTGTCATCCCAGCCGTGCTCGTCATCACCGATGAGGAGACGCTTAGGATCGGTTGAAAGGGTGGTCTTACCTGTTCCGGAAAGTCCGAAGAAGATAGCGGTGTGCTTACCTTCCATATCGGTGTTAGCTGAGCAGTGCATAGAAGCCATGCCCTGGAGGGGAAGGAAGTAGTTCTGCATTGAGAAAAGTCCCTTCTTCATCTCTCCGCCGTACCAGGTATTAAGGATAACCTGCTCTTTAGAAGTTACGTTGAAAAGAACAGCGGTCTCAGAGTTAAGTCCGAGCTCCTTGAAATTGGTAACCTTAGCCTTAGAAGCGTTATATACAACAAAATCGGGAACGAAGTTCTCTTCTTCCTCTTTTGAAGGCTGGATGAACATATTCTTTACAAAGTGTGCCTGCCAAGCAACTTCCATGATGAAACGAACTGCAAGACGGGTGTCCTTGTTAGCTCCGCAGAAAGCATCTACAACGTAAAGTTTCTTGCCTGAAAGCTCTTCTACAGCAAGCTTCTTACAAGCGTCCCAAGCTTCCTTGGTTGCTCTGTGGTTGTCGTTGGGATACTCTTCGCTTGTCCACCAAACTGTGTCATGAGCCTTCTCATCGTCAACGATAAACTTGTCTTTAGGTGAACGGCCTGTGTAGATACCGGTCATAACGTTTACAGCGTCAAGCTCGGTATTTACTCCCTTGTCGAAACCGGTAAGGTCTGACTTGGTCTCTTCTTCGAAGAGAAGCTCGTATGAGGGATTGTAAATGATTTCTGTGGCATTTGAAATGCCGTACTGGGTTAAGTCAATGTTCTTCATAAACTTTAATCCTTTCTTGGTATTTTTATTTTTAACGCCTGCGTGTGATAATAAAAACTATTGGTTTCATATGTCTAACATGGGCGAAAAATTACCTATTCTGTATTTTACCATTTAGGAAAATTTTGTCAATGACGGGAATTATCTGAAAACAGTTTTTTTACAAAAAATTTAGAATAAAATCGATACAAAATCGGTCAAATATTCAAAAAGGTCCCGGTTAACCCAGGACCTTGTGAATCATTTCAAAAAGTGCATTTCTTTCGATTGGCTTGCTGATATAACCTTGGGGCTTTACCTTTACGATCTCCACAAGACGTTCTTTGTCTTTTACGCCCGTGAGGAAAACGATTGGTACCCGCTCCATTCCGGGAATCGCTCTGATGTTTTTGAAGACATCCGGTCCTTTTTCGTCGGGCATTTCATAATCAAGCAGCACAAGATCCGTATGTTTCTTTTCAAGGAATTTATAAGCTATCTGTCCGCCCTTTGCGGTAGCCACCTCATAATCTTCGTGGAGATAATCCTTGATGACTTTAAGCATCAAAGGATCGTCGTCTATAACGAGGATATGTTTTTTGCTTTCCTCTTCACCGAGCTGGTTTAGAATATCTTCCCATCCTACCGCCGCAGCAGGCGCCTCTTCCTTTTCAGGCCCAGCATTGTTCGCAAGTTTTCCGGATAAGACATCCATAACTTCCTGCTTTATCTCCGAGGCCGACTCGGGATCTACTATCTGATAGTAGTTGTTAGAACTTGACAGCCTGCCGAAGTTTTCAACATCTGTCTTTCCGCCGATAACAATGAACTTTCCTTTTTTGACGAACTCCTCTTTGAAAGAATTCACTCTCGGAAGTTCTTTGCTGTCCTCGCTCAGCATGCAAAAGACAACCGCATCGGGATTAAAGTTTTCTCTATGCCAGTTTATATCGATGTATCTGGTTGAAGAAGTAACACAGATAAATTCAGAATCCATCCGATCAAAAAACTGATCGATCAAATTGCCGTCGTTTCCGATAAGTAATAGTCTGCTGCCCATAATTGTCACCCTGCTTTCGGTATATTGATGGTAAAGCTAATCCTGAAAACAAAAAACTGTAATTCACTTTTATAATTCCGATTATACACTCAAAGGAGCAATAAGTCCAATGGTTATAATGCAGAAGTCTCCTCTTTAAGCCAAGCCTTTTCCTCTTCGTCAAGGAAAGGTGCTACCTGCTTATAAACCTTGGCATGATACTCGTTTAAAAGTTCAATGTCTTCAATCGTCATAAGGGACTTGTCGATACTTGTCTTGTCGAAAGGAACCATGGTAAGAGTCTCGAAACCGTAGAAAGGTCCGTACTCCTTGGCATATCCTTCTTCTCTTCCGGAAAACTTAAAATCCTTACCGCCTTTTACAAGCTTCTCGGCCTTTAAGCAGACCATCATATTCTCAAGTCTTATGCCGAACTCCCCGTCAAGATAAACGCCGGGTTCGTCGGATGTGATCATACCCTCTTTAAAGGTCTCTGTCAGCTTTCCGGCAGCGCCCTTAAGGTTTATATTTTGAGGTCCTTCGTGAACATTAAGCAAAAATCCTACGCCGTGTCCGGTTCCGTGGCGGTAGTCAAGGCCTCTTCTCCAAAGCTCGCTTCTTGCAAGGACATCAAGGTTTTGTCCGCTTGTTCCCTCGGGGAATATAGCATTTGCAAGCCTTAAGTTGCCGCAAAGAACAGCTGTATAAAGCTTCTTTTCTTCCTCCGAAGCCTCTCCCATCATAACGGTACGGGTAATATCGGTAGTACCGGTCTTGTACTGTCCGCCGGTATCCATAAGCAAAAAAGCATCCTTCTTTATTACGGCATTTGACTTTTCATCCGGCTCATAGTGGATAATAGCGCCATGCTCAGCGGTAGCGATGATGGGTGCAAAGCTCTGGTCTAAGAATCCTTCGCCCTCCTCTCTTAACTTAAGGAGAATATCGGCAACCTCAAGCTCTGTAACTTTCTTTTCGCCGGATTTAAATGCGGGATCGTTTTTAAGCTTATAAAGTCTGTAGAGAAGCTTTGTAACAGCTACTCCGTCGATAATATGTGCCTTTCTTTCGGACTCTACTTCCGTATCTGTTTTGCAGGCCTTCATAAGGGTAAT
>JAFPRD010000090.1:0-45386 GCA_017401005.1 Lachnospiraceae bacterium | reverse complement strand
TTCATACGTCCGTTTAAAGGCTCTACTTCAACAATACGGTCTATCTCGTCTCCGAACCATTCAACCCTTATCAGATAGTCTCCGCCCTGAGCCGGGAAGAACTCCAAAGTATCTCCGTGTACGGTAAAGCATCCGGGCTTCTTTTCCATATCGTTTCGCTCGTACTGCATATCCACAAGGGACCTTACCACATCGTCCCTTTCTATCTCCTGTCCGGGGCGCAGCGAAAGGATCATGCCCTTATATTCATCGGGGCTTCCGAGGCCGTATATACAGGAAACAGAGGCCACGACTACAACATCCCTTCTCTCGGAAAGAGATGCGGTCGCCGAGAGGCGCAGCTTATCTATCTCGTCGTTTATTGACGAATCTTTTGCGATATAAGTATCCGACTGGGGCACATACGCCTCCGGCTGGTAATAATCGTAGTAGGATACAAAATACTCAACCGCGTTCTCGGGAAAGAATTCCTTCATCTCGCCATAGAGCTGACCGGCAAGAGTTTTGTTGTGCGAAATGATAAGCGTAGGCTTGTTTAATGCCGCAATAACATTGGCCATGGTAAAGGTCTTACCGGAGCCTGTAACGCCAAGAAGTGTTTGAAATTGGTTGCCTTCCTTAAAACCCTTAACCAGATCCTCAATAGCCTGAGGCTGGTCCCCTGTGGGTTTATAGGGAGAATGTAATTTAAAGTCCATATTTATCAGAACCCTTTATTTATTAATCTTCGCAATAAACTTATCGTCTGCGATCATTTTTGTGATCTTGTTTCTTGATACGCCGGTACCTTTTTCCACCTGAATGGCGGTTGCCCCGGGGTGCTCTTCCAAAAAGCTCCTGACAAGGCCGTAATCGTCATATTCCTTATGGCCGCAGTCAGGGCATGTGTATTCTCCGAGTCCGTCGTATCCAAGCTTTGCCCCGCAAATTCTGCAGCGATTCGGCTTATTTTCTATATCATCGGCCACAAGAGACTCAAGGAGCTTTTTCTCATTCTCCTTTTCTCTATTTTTTTCAGCTTCAAGGTCCGCTTTGCCTGACGAAACGGGTACTCCCTGCTTCGTCTTAGCTATTTCCATTTTGTATCCCTTCATAAGCTTCCTCCATGCAAAGGCTATCTTACAAGTATCCTGTTAATGCGATTCAAAACGTGCTTTTTATCTGCGCTCCAAAGGGGAGCCATAAGGTCTTTCTTCGGTCCGTCCCCGGTAAGTCTGTGGATTATAACAGAATCGGGGATGATCTTTAAAAGTCTTTCAAGTATCGCTATATATTCATCTTCGGACAAAACTGTAAATTTCCCCGCTTCATAGTCCTTAGCAAGGTCTGTACCCTTAAGCACATGCAGAAGCTGGAGCTTTATACCGTTTGGATCCATGCCCTGCTCTTTATCATCTCTTTGCTCGGTACCCGATAATCCGCAGACGTACCTGACCGTCTCTTCCATATCCTCCCATCTTTCCCCCGGAAGTCCAAGTATCACATGGGTTATAAAAGAAATATTTCGCTTTTTTAGCTCCGAAACCGCCCTGTCGTAAGCAGGAAGCGGATAACCTCTTCTGATATACTCCGCCGTTCTTTCATGGATCGTCTGAAGTCCCAGCTCCACCCAGACAGGTTTTAGCCTGTTAAGCTCATCCAAAAGATCCAAAACATCTTCCGGCAGGCAGTCAGGCCTCGTAGCGATAGACAGACCCACAATATCCGGATGATTTATCGCCTCTGTAAAAAGCTCCTTAAGCTTACCTACCGGAGCATACGTATTCGTAAAAGCCTGGAAGTATGCAATATACTTTCCGTCCTTTATTTTCCCGGCTACTCTTTCTTTGCCTTTTTCAATCTGCTCCGATATGGAAAGCTCTCTGCTTTCGGCAAAGTCTCCGCTTCCGCCCGCCGAGCAAAAAATACACCCGCCGGTAGATATCTTTCCGTCCCTGTTAGGGCAGGTAAAGCCGCCGTCTAAAGCGATCCGATAAACTTTACAGCCATATTTACTTTTAAGATATTCACCAACGGTTACAGGCATATTTTATTTAGTACTTTCTCCGGCAAATCAAAGTATTTCCGGCGATGTTTTACGCAAACAAATAAGGTGCCACCTGTTCGGTAGCACCTTTAATTCTAATCCTAATTTGCTTTTCCTTCAAGGAACTTATAAAGGAATGCGGCGATTGAAGCTCCTGCAAGGGGTCCTACAAGGAATACCCAAAGCTGAGCAATAGGCGTCACATTACCGCTTATAAGAGCTACAAGAGCAGGTCCGAAGCTTCTTGCGGGGTTAACGCTTGTTCCGGTAAGTCCGATTCCGAGGATATGGACAACCACAAGCGTAAGTCCGATTACAAGTCCGCCGAAGGATCCGTGAGATGCCTTTTTGGATGTTACTCCGAGTATGGCAAGTACAAAAATGCATGTAAGGACTATCTCAACAAGGAGTCCGGCTGCATAGTTTCCGTTCACTCCGGCCAGTCCGTTTGTTCCAAAGCCGCCTGTCTTATCCTCTATATTTCCTATCTTGAAGATAAGAGCAAGGAGTCCGGATCCGGCAAAGGCTCCAAGACACTGGGATATTACATATCCGCAAAAGTCTTTTCCTGTCATCCCGCCGCTTATCAGTACCCCTAATGATACCGCCGGGTTGATGTGACATCCCGATACATTACCTATGCTGTAGGCCATAGCTACTATAGTCAGTCCGAATGCAAGAGCTGTAAGCAAATATCCGCTTCCGTTTGCCGCGTCGCATCCAACCAGCATTGCTGTGCCGCACCCCAATACGACAAGCACCATAGTTCCTACAAATTCTGCTACATACTTCCTCAATTTAGTACCCTCCTTGTTTCTTTAAATAATCTACAGCTGTCTCAAGCTGATTATCAACAGGATTTTCCGGGTCATAATAGGCATCCGCATCGAGTTCGACCTCAATATCAGGGTCTATTCCGTTTCCGTCAAGAGCGGTTCCGTTAGGTGTAAAGTACTGTTCCGTTGTAAGCTTTAATGCAGAGTTGTCAAAAAGATAATAGAAAGACTGGACAACTCCTTTACCGTATGTTTTTGTGCCGATGCTTATTGCCTTGTCGTAATCCTTAAGAGCCCCGGTAAAGATTTCAGACGCGCTGGCTGTGTAACCATTGGTCAGTATAACAACAGGTATATTTATTTCGTCCTCGTAATAAGCCTTATAAGCGGATCGCTTTCCCGTATTGTCTTCAACGTAAAGCACATCGCTTTCGGGAAGGAAACATTCAAGTACGTCAACCGCAGCGCTTACAAGTCCTCCGGTATTTGATCTTAGATCTACGATAAGCGACTTCATTCCCTCCTCTTCGAGGGTCTTTTGCGCATCCGAGAACTGTTCTCCCGTGGTGTCATACCATTCCTCGATGTGGATATATCCGATATTGTCCTCAAGCATCTTGTACTCGATGACTTCCTCTTTTATCTCATCTCGGATTGCGGTAAGGTCGTACTCTTTACCATCCGTCTGTCTATAGACCGTAATTACGACCTTGGTCCCTTTTTCGCCTCTGACCATTGAGACAATTCCGTCGAGATCCATATCTGTCACATCGGTTCCGTCAACCTTTGTTATGATGTCCCCTTCTCTCATACCGGCTCTTTCAGCGGGTGAATCGGTGTAAACCTGATGTATGTAGATATTCTTGTTCTCATCCGGCCCCATAACAACGCCGATTCCGAAGAATTTTCCGCTGTAGCTGTCCATCTGCTGCTGTATTTCTTCGGGAGTATAGTAGGCCGCGTATCTGTCGCCCGTTCCGGCAAGAAGACCTTCCACCATTCCTTCGCGGAGCTTGTCTCTGTCTATCTCGTATATGGATTTACCGTCTATCAGGCTTTGAACCTGTTCAAGCTTTTTGACGGTCTCCTCGTCGAGAACGCTGTCAGCCGCTTCAACAAATGAGCCTTCCTCGATGTAACCTTTGCTGTATTTTCTAACAACGCCGATAACGACTATCATCATAGCGACTCCCATCACGAGAACTCCTATGAGGATTCCTATTATCAGCTGTTTTCTTCCTTGTTTATTTTCTTCCATCTTAAGTAATATTCCTTTTAGGTATCATAAAAATATATATAACCATTGGGATCCACGTACTCTCCGTTAAGTCTTACGGAAAAATGCAGGTGGTTACCGGTTGAAGCTCCGGTACTTCCAACGGCTGCGATTGTCTGACCCGTGCTGACCACATCGCCTTCTTTTACGTAAAGGGAGGATGCATGCATATAAACGGTGTAAAGTCCGTCACCGTGGTTGATCATAACATAATTGCCCATAGAGGCGTTGTATCCCGCTCCGGCTACAACACCGGCATAAGCCGCATAAATGGCTGTTCCGTAGTTGGCGGCAAGATCAACTCCGCTGTGGAACTTTTGAGTGCCGTAGATAGGATGGATTCTCCATCCGTATTTACTGGATACGTACTTGTAGGAAGCTATAGGGAATACGAAGCTTCCGCCGTCGTAGGCCTTACCCTTTCCCTGCTGAGCCAGCCATATCTGTTTTTGTTCAACCTCAATAGCTTTGTTAAGGGCTTCTATCTCGTCATCAAACTCGTCAATCTGGTTTGAAAGAGAATCTATCTCTGCCTGAGATGCAGCGATACTTCTGACATACTCCTGGAGCTGAGCCTCTTTTTCGAGTCTGAGTTCTTCCATATTGGCTTTCTCGGTCTCGACGTTCCTCTTTGCCTCGTCCACAGATTCTTTTGAAAGCTCAAGCTGCTGATAGCAAAGATCCACATATGCTCTTGTGGTCTTAAGCTGTTCCCAGGATGCTTTATCGTAGGCGATAACAGCCTCAATGTAATCCATACGGTTTAAAAGATCTCTCAGGCTCGTAGAGGTAAGCAGGCTTGTAAGGATGCTTGTTTCATCCTTTTCGTACATCATCTTCATCCGGTGTTTCATTGCCTCATAATGGGCATCTTCATCGGCCTTGGCCTGTTCGTACTCTTTTTCGGTCCTCTCGATATCGACCTCTAAAATAGCTATCTGATCCTCTAAGTCCATGATATTGTAATTCATTTCCTCGAGGGTCTCGTCAATCTGCCTGATATACTCATTTATATCGTTTTTTTGCTGTTCAAGATTTTTCTTGATGCTCTCGACATTTGATTTTTTGCTCTGAATATCGGCTTTGTCTTTCTTTGCCTTCTCAATCTCCTGCTGTTTTTGCTTTATGGAGTCGCTGGAGATACTTGTATATGCCGGAGCTGCGAGAGTTCCCTTTATGGGGAGTACGCATAAAAGAGCCAATGCAGCCGTCATAAACAGACAGACTGCCTTAGCTCTTTTTTCACTCATTTTATTAAATGCTTTATTATTTTTCATATCAAACTCTCAAATGCTTACGTACGGTAGCAAGACTTCCTATAAATCCGATTCCCACACCCACTATAAGGCAAACGGGCATAAGGTATTTAAAGATCTCATCGATCTGCAGGAAGTTGAGCATACTGCTGAGTACCGCAAATCTTTCTGTCACGTAGCTGATAACATAATCATATAACTCGTGTATAAGAAGCAGCGGGATTACCGAACCGATAAGTCCGATAAGCATTCCTTCAAGTACAAAGGGCGCCCTTACAAAAAAGTCCGTAGCTCCCACATATTTCATAATGCTTATTTCTTCGGCTCTTACCGATATTCCGACCCTGACCGTGTTGCTGATAAGGAATATACTTACAGCCAAAAGAATAGCGATGATCGCAATGGAAACGTAAGCGATAAGGCTGTTTACGCCGGTAAGAGTATCCGCTGTCACTTCCGAGTAATTGACCTTTCTGATCTCACTCTTACTCTGAAGCCAGTTTACAAGAGTATCCTGCATCGATACGTCGCTTAAGAATACCTCGTAGTTGTGGTCTCCTTCGAGAGGGTTCTCGGGAAATCCTTCTGCATAATCGGGGCCGTAATAGGCCTCACCAAACTCAGCCCAGATTTCATCGTCATCGTGGAACTGGACCGAAGCAACCTCGGTTCTTTTTTTGATCTCTTCGCCGATTTCCTTAACTCTCTCTTCGCTGACATCATCGTTAAAGAAAACTGTTATGGAAACAGCCTCTTCAGCGGTAAGAAGAATATTTCTTATGTTGAAGACAACAGAGAAGAAAAGGCCGAATAAAAACAGACAAGCCGCTATAGTCGATATTGAGGCAAGCGAATACCATCCGTTTCTGAAAAGATTACGGACTCCCTGCCATAATGTATAAAAAAATGTACTAATCTTCATTGATGTAAAGTCCCTCTTCCTCGTCGCTGACTATGATACCCTTTCGCATCGTAACGACACGCTTTTTCATTGCGTTTACGATCTCAGGGCTGTGGGTTACGACAACAACGGTTGTACCCATCTCGTTGATCTCCTCGATCATCTTCATGATCTCCCATGAATTGTTGGGGTCGAGGTTACCGGTAGGCTCATCAGCAAGAAGTATGGACGGCTTATTTATAAGAGCTCTCGCAAGAGCTACTCTTTGCTGTTCACCGCCGGATAGTTTTCTGACGTCCGATTTATATTTACCCGCAAGTCCTACCATAGAGAGGATATTGGGCACATTACGCCTCATCTGGGATGAAGGCACTTCAATTATTCTCTGGGCAAAGGCAACATTCTCGTAAACGTTTCTGTCTCTTAAAAGTCTGAAGTCCTGGAATACGACTCCGAGATTTCTTCTAAACTGAGGAATCTGTCCGTGTCTGAGTTTCTTGGTATTGTATCCGTTAACAAATACGTTGCCGTGGGTTGCCACAAGCTCTCTTAAAAGGAGCTTGATCATAGTGGATTTACCGGATCCGCTGTCACCGGTGATAAATACGAACTCTCCCCTGTTTATACGTAAAGAGATATTGTCGATGGCGGGAGCTCCCTGCTCAGGGTAATTCATGCTTACATTCTCAAGGCAGATAATCCCGTTCTCTTCCACAAATTTGTCTCGTTTTAACTGTTTTTTCTCTTTCGATGTCATAATAGCCTCAAAATTATCTGTATTCGTTCTCCTCTATGCACTTCATGTAGTTTACTACCATAAGTGCAATCTTGAAGGTAATCGCATCTTCGAAAGCACGAAGATCGAGCCCTGTACTCTTTTGGAGTTTATCAAGGCGGTATACAAGCGTATTTCTGTGGATGAATAACTGTCTCGATGTCTCGGACACATTCAGATTGTTCTCGAAGAATTTCTGTATCGTTGTGATCGTCTCTTCATCAAAATCATCGGGAGACTTGGTACCGAAAATCTCTTCAATATACATCTTGCAAAGAGGAATGGGAAGCTGATAGATAAGACGTCCTATTCCAAGCTGGCTGTACGCCACAACTTCTCTTTCCTCGAAGAATATTCTTCCTACATCGGCAGCCATACGCGCTTCCTTGTAGGAGCGGCTGACTTCCTTGATCTCGGGCACAACGGTACCGTAAGCGATACGCAGTCCCTTAACTCCCTCTTTATGGTAAAAATCAGCGAGAGCTTTGATAGTCTTTGAGATCTCCTTTGTGGCTTCCATTGAGGCAAGCTCTTTAACAACGATAACATTCTTTTCATCAACGGCGGTAACAAAATCCTTACTGCTGCCTATTGCGGTCTTGGTAAGATCCAAAAGATTGTTGTCCTTGCCTTTAGCGCACTCTATTACAAATACTACTCTGGGAACTTCCGTCTGGATATGGAGCTTCTTTGATCTGCTGTAAATGTCGATAAGAAGCAGGTTGTCAAGCAGAAGGTTCTTGATATAGTTGTCCTTGTCAAAGCGCTCCTTGTAAGCCACAAGAAGACTCTGAATCTGAAAAGCAACCATTCTTCCGACAACGTACTTTTCTTCTCCGCTTCCGCCCACAACAAGAACATATTCCAGGCTCTGCTCATCGTAAATCTTGAAATACTGATATCCTGAAATTTCCTGCGAATCGGCAGGTGACTTTGCAAATTCAGCTGCGGGATGTGAACAAACCGACAAATCGGCGGTAGAAGCTGCAACCTTTCCCTCGGGATCCATAACGCTTAAAGCAGCTCCGGAAATTGAGCTGAGTCCGTCGAGAGTATTCTGTAAAATCTGATTTGAGATCATATATTCCTCCAACTAAGAATACGAATGCCCCATAAAAAGGCACTATATAAACTGTACTAAAAAATGACCAAAAAATCAACTCTTTTTTGGTCATTTTTTTGACTTTTTCGTCATTTTATTTTATCTTTTTGTCTCTTTGAAAGATTTTACTGTGAAAAATAACAAAGAGCCAAGATCATCTCTTGGCTCCTGGTAGTCCTAATTCTTTTGTCCGCATTAAACAGACATGTCAAAGTTTCCTCCGACTGCAGGATTAACGCTTCTCTCCATAGCAGCGGCATCGATCATCCCTACAAGATTCTCTCCGATCTGCTCATTGGTATCCATAGTTTTAGCAAGCATCTTTACACCAAAATCGGTATTAAGGTTTGCCTGGCTTACTGCAGGCGAAAGCTGAGTAATAGAAAAATTCATATTATCACCTCCTGATTCATCCTTGAATCACACTAAAAAGACCAAATCCTTTTGGTTAATTCGATTATAGCACACCGCTTAAAAGAATCAAGTTAATTTACATAACTTTATTTTTTCTTTAGAATTTATAAAACGGCACTATTTCCTGAGTTCAATTCTGTCGGGCCCGATGTTTATCTTTCCGTCTTTTAAAAGCTTACCTACAGCGCGTTTAAACTGGGCTTTGCTCATACCGGTCTTTTCAAAGATAAGCTCAGGGGATGCCTTATCGCTGAAAGGAAGTACTCCCTTCGCATCCTTTATAAGCTGCAGGATCATCTCAGAATCTTCGTTTCTCTGGAGATATCCTTTATCTCTTACGGCAAGTTCAAGTCTGCCGTCGGGAAGGACCGAGGCAACTCTTGCTGTAATCTTCTGTCCGGTTTTGATCTCTCCCGCCGCTCCAAACATAGCCTTTGCCGGGATGAGCGCCGAGTACAGGTCGTCTACTGCCACAAAAGCTCCGAAATTGCGGCTTATCTGGTAAACGGTACCTGTTACGGTATTGTCCTTACGATAGGTTGAATCATTTCTCAGACATTCATATA
Organism: Lachnospiraceae bacterium; assembly: GCA_017401005.1. Taxonomy (GTDB): domain Bacteria; phylum Bacillota; class Clostridia; order Lachnospirales; family Lachnospiraceae; genus AC2028. Next base: position 36,294 of record JAFPRD010000090.1, on the reverse strand, counting down.
CGTTCATAGTAGCGCAAAGCCTGCTGCTCTTATCAAGATACATGCTGACAAGTACTTCGTCGCCCTCTGATACTTTATATGTCTGCTGCTTGAAGGGAAGGAAAAGATCCTTATCAAGTCCCCAGGATAAAAATGCACCGACTTTTGTGACCTGGCTTACTTTAAGTCTTGCAACCTCTCCCATGGAAAGAAGCGGTCTGTGGGTTGTGGCGATAGGTCTGTCCTCGGAATCTTTATAGAGAAATACCTCAAGGCTGTCCCCTACTTTCGTTCCTTCGGGAACCTGTCTTGCGGGGAGAAGTATGCGCTCGTCCTTAGCGCCTTCCTCCGCGAGATAAACTCCGAATTCTACCTGTTTTACTACTTTAAGTGTCTGATACTGTCCTAATTTAAACATGTTATTCCGTCCTCTTTTCTTCCGGCTTGGTATGCTGCCGGGCTTTTCTTTATTTTTTTCTTTATTTTTTTCTTTATTTTTCTATTTTTTCCGGATTATCTTTATAGGTATTAGGAAAACTCGATAACCGAGTATGGCTTTCCTTCTTCGTTATTAAGCGAAGCCACGTACTTTCCGTCCTCAAAACCGAAAACAGGGTTTATCCTGTCTCCGAGAAAGGCCTGGTTTCTGTATTCCGCCCGAAGCCTTTTTATCTCAAACTCTTCAGGCAGATAAGACGCCGCAATATTGACATACTGCCCGTTGTTCATATGTTTATTGGGGTCAAGGAAATGAGGCTCAACTACGATCTCATTTCTCTTTTCTGCGGACTGCGGAATACGGATCTTTCCGTTTTCGTAATCCATATCCATCGGTTCGGCGCTTCCGTATACCCCCGGAAGATCCTCCGGGACCTTAGCCGGCTTCATGTTCTCGATATCTATAAGGCTCCACATTGAATTTGCCTTAACGATTTTCTCACCCTTCTCGTCCTCGATCCAAAAGTTTCTGTATCCGAGGAAACCTCTGAATTTATAAGGTACCGTACAAATTCGAACTCTTTCAAGATACATGGGATATCTGACAATATCTATCTGCCATGTGTTTATAACCCATCCGAGTTTTCTCGGAATAAGATAATCATACCCGACTCCGAGATCCTCGGAATGAAAAGTCGAAGCATCCTGAAAATAATCGACAATCCCGTTAATGGTGATCTTCTTTTTAAAGTCCACCTTGCTAAAACCTACTCTCGAATCGAATGAATACATTTTTAATCCCTCTTCATAAGTTGTAAAACGTTAAAAAGTCAAACTCCGATTGCATCTCATACAAAATATGAAAAAAACCTGTGAGTCACTCTCACAGGTTTTCAAGCAGGGCTAGGAGGACTCGAACCTCCAAATGACGGAATCAGAATCCGCTGCCTTACCATTTGGCTATAGCCCTTTACCGCGTCATTTATCCGCGCGACTTAATGAAGTATACACGAACATGACGCCAATTGCAAGTCTTTTTTTAAATTTTTTTTGGCTATTTGATAAAAAATGATACAAGCCAGGAAACTAAGGGGATTGTACCTACCGAGAAAAGGGTTGTAAGCGCCACTCCTCTCGAAGCAAGATCCGTATTTCCACCGTACTGCTGTGCCAGCATAGCCGTCATACTTCCCACAGGTGTCGCCAGCATTATCAGCATAACTCCGTTAAGCTCCGGAGGAAGATTAAGGAAACTGACTATAAACATCCCGAGAACAGGTATAATTATAAGTTTTATCGCAGAGAATAGAAGCAGTCTGAAATCTGTAAAGAGAGATTTCAGGCTTATCTTTCCGAGAGCCGCGCCTATCACGATCATAGAAAGCGGAGCCGTGAGTTCGCTTAATGACGTTGTTACATTTTCTATAACCATCGGCACTTTGATTCCCGTAAGATAGAAGACTATTGTAAGTACACAGGCAATAACACCCACATTAAATATCTTCTTAAGCGGATTTGTTTTGTCCTTTTCATCTCCGTCGTGCAAAGCCGCGATTCCGTATGTGTAGATAAGAACATTGTACGGAATAAGGAAAATCGAAGCATACAGCAGCGCTTCACTTCCGTAAACAGCCGATATCACGGGAAATCCCATAAATCCTATGTTGGAAAAAATGGTCATAACCCGGTACACGCTTCTGTTTTCAGGCTTAGCTTTTATAAGTCTCGGAAGAAACAGTGCAATTAAGATCAAAAAAGCAAAAACGCCCACCGCCAGGAGCGCAGTCTTTGCAAGCATAGCTCCTTTTACGGTACTTTCTTTATTGATCCCCGCGGAAAGTATAAGGCAGGGATTGGCAACATTTACAACAATCGCTGACAGAACTTTCGAGCCCTCGTCCGTGATCATCTTTATCTTGCGGCATATATATCCGATTATCATAATGATAAACAGAATAGCCATTTGCTTAAGTAATAACATTTATCTGAAACCTCACATAAACCCGGTACTTCAGATTCAGAAGCACCGGGTCCTAAAAAAATACATATAAATTCTTTAAAACTAAACTTCGAAAATAAGGTCGGCGTATGAAGGAACGGGCCATACTTTCTTATCAACAAGAGTCTCAAGAGTATCAATGGCCTTTCTGAGTTCATCCATTGATACCTTTACCTCATCCTTAAAGGCATACGCCTGATCCTTGGCATTCTTTATGGCAGAAGCTTTTGCGGTAGCTGCTTCAAGCTCCGAAAGAGCCTTGCTTGCCTTACCGAGCTCGGCGGTCACATTCTTAAGCACCTGCGCCTGAACTGTAGCCTCTTCGCCTACTTCCTTGACAACCTTTACCGTATCCGCAAGGGTCTTTGTATACTCGATTACAGCGGGGATATAGAGCTTCTTCGCCATATCGATCATAGTAAGCGCCTCGATATTGGTGGTCTTTGAGTATGTCTCGTATGTGATCTCCTTGCGGGATTCAAGCTCGGTCTTGCTGTATATTCCAAACTTTTCAAAAAGCTTAACAGCCTTATCCGTAGTAAGAGAAGCCGCAGCATCGATGGTGCATGTGATGTTGGGAAGTCCTCTTCTTTCAGCCTCCTCTACCCATGCCTTTGCATATCCGTCACCGTTAAACACTATTCTCTGATGCTCGGTAAGATATTCCTTGATCAGGTCATGTACTTCAATATCGAAGTTCTCGGCCTTCTCAAGTCTGTCGGCAGCTTCACAGAAAGCCTCGGCAACTATAGCATTAAGAGTTGTGTTGGGGCTGGCAATGGAGTCGCTGGATCCCACCATACGGAATTCAAACTTGTTTCCGGTAAATGCAAAAGGTGATGTACGGTTTCTGTCCGTTGCGTCCTTCTCAATATCTGTAAGAGTGGATACACCGGTAATAAGCTTTTCACCCTGGATAGAGTGGTCTGCGCTTCCGGTCTCGATAAGCTGTCTTACAACGTCATCAAGCTGTTCTCCGAGGAAAACAGAGATGATGGCAGGCGGTGCCTCGTCAGCGCCAAGTCTTAAGTCATTTCCCACATCAGCGGCACTCTGTCTGAGGAGGTCGGCATGAATATCGACAGCCTTTAAGATGCAGGCAAGAACAAGCAGAAACTGAATATTTTCATTGGGAGTCTTTCCGGGATCCAAGAGATTTACACCGTTGTCCGTAGTAAGAGACCAGTTGTCATGCTTACCGGATCCGTTTACACCCGCAAAAGGCTTCTCATGGAGCAGGCAGTTAAGGCCGTGACGGCAAGCCACCTTTTTCATCGTCTCCATAACAAGCTGGTTATGGTCTACGGCGATATTTGCGGTCTCATAGATAGGTGCAAGCTCATGCTGCGCAGGTGCAACCTCGTTATGCTGGGTCTTGGCGGTAACGCCAAGCTTCCAAAGCTCGATGTTAAGGTCCTTCATATAAGAACCGATTCTTTCTCTGATTGCTCCAAAATAATGGTCCTCAAGCTCCTGTCCCTTGGGAGCGGGAGCTCCGAAAAGAGTTCTTCCCGAGAATATAAGGTCAGGTCTCTTTAAATATTTTTCATGGTCAACAAGGAAATATTCCTGCTCAGCACCGACAGAAGGGGTTACCTTTGTAGCCTCGGTATTTCCAAAAAGCCTTACGATACGAAGAGCCTGGGTGCTTATGGCCTCCATGGAACGAAGAAGCGGTGTTTTCTTATCGAGGGCTTCTCCTGTATAAGAGCAAAGCGCGGTGGGAATGCAAAGGATTACTCCTGTAGCATCCTCTTTAAGGAACGCGGGAGATGTGATATCCCAAACTGTATATCCTCTTGCCTCGAATGTAGCTCTGAGTCCTCCCGAAGGGAAGGAAGAAGCGTCCGTTTCACCCTTGATAAGCTCTTTACCGGAAAACTCCATAAGAGTTCTGCCTTCCTCATCGGGATGGGTAACGAATGCATCATGCTTCTCGGCAGTAATTCCGTTGAGAGGCTGGAACCAGTGGGTGTAGTGTGTGGCGCCGTTTTCAACGGCCCAGTCCTTCATAGCCTTTGCCACCACATCGGCAGACTCTTTGGAGAGCTCGCCTCCACGGTCCATAACATTTTTAACTTCTTTAAATACGCCTTTGGGAAGTCTCTCTCTCATCTTTCCGAGATTAAAGACTTTGCTTCCGAACAACTCTTCAACGTTAAGTGCTTCGCTCATGTTTTAAATACCTTTCAGTTGCATTTGGGCATAAACCCTTTTTCAATAATATCTCAAAAAAAAGTCAGATACAAGTAAAACTAATCTCTTTTATCACAGCCTAAGGATATCTCCCACATCAGGCTCATTGGAAAATACTGTCCAAACCTTCTCCTCGGCGTGAGGACAGGACGTCACTTTAATGCATTCTTTTCCGTCTATGACCACACGCTCTTTTTCCTCTTTTTCAAAATTGCTGCCGTCACAAACATGGTACATTTCAAGGACCTTTGTCTTTATATCCCTTCCGTCCGGCTTCATTATCTCTATCTCATCGCCCACGGAGAATTTATTCTTTTGAGTAAATCCGAAAAGAGTTCTATCTACGCCGTTTTCATCCGTTTCCGTTACCTTTTTCTCCGGGATTGCAAGGAAGATCGCGTCACTTGAGTAGGTATTGTTGTCGTAGATCTGGCTGTCTTCATCCGGTTTTCCGAAAAAGAATCCGGTACAGAACTTACGATACGTGCACTTGGCAATCTGCTCTTTGTACCAGGGCATATTCTCTTTATACTTTTCCGGGCTTTCAAAGTAGTCATCTATTGCTCTGCGATAAGTTCGCGCAACAGTAGCCACATAGAGCGCGGTTTTCATACGTCCTTCTATCTTCCAGGAGTCTATACCCGCCTCCACAAGCTCCGGTACATGGTCAATCATGCAAAGGTCTCTGGAATTGAAGATATATGTACCTCTCTCGTTTTCATATACCGGAAGGTACTCACCCGGTCTGCTTTCCTCGCTGACAGCGTAAACGGGCTCTCCGTCTTCCTTTTCATATACTCCGTACTTCCATCTGCAGGGATGGGTGCAAGCTCCGTGATTGGCATCTCTTCCTGTAAAGAAATTGGAAAGTAGGCATCTTCCGGAGTATGAAATACACATAGCTCCGTGAACAAAGCTTTCTATCTCCATCTCGTCAGGGATGTTTTTTCTTATCTGCGCTATTTCTACAAGGGAAAGCTCTCTTGCGCTGACTACTCGCTTTGCCCCCTGTCTCCACCAAAACTTATATGTCTCGTAATTTGTATTGTTCGCCTGAGTCGAAATATGTATTTCCGCCTCCGGCCAGACCTCTCTGCAGATGCTGTACATCCCGGGATCTGCAACTATAAGTGCATCGGGGCCAAGTTCCTTTAATTCTTCAAAATATTTTCTTGCGCCTTCAAGATCGTAGTTGTGCGCAAGAATATTGGCGGTAACGTGTACCCTTACTCCCTTTGAATGTGCGTAGGCAATACCCTTTTCCATATCTTCGTGAGAAAAATTCTTTGCCTTCGCCCTGAGTCCAAAAGCCTCTCCGCCTATATATACCGCGTCGGCGCCATAATCAACCGCGCATTTAAGCACCTCAAGACTGCTTGCCGGGCAAAGCAGTTCCGGTTTCTTCTTTTCTTTCATCTGATTCTCCGCTTTTAAAAATATAAGCCAAAAAAGTTTCTAAAGCTTTGTGCTGAGCGTCATCCCGTCCCCTATATTTAAAAGTACGGTTTCTAAGTCTTCTCTGTGGCAAAGCTCGTAAATATATTCCCGCATCCTCGAATGGATCGTCCGGTTTCTTCTTGTTACTGCGAACCTGGATTCGCAGATATCTCCCTCTCTCAGGCAGTTATCCGATACAAGCATTCCGCCTTTTTTAAGAAGGCGCATAATCTCCGGAAGCCAGTTGATGTATTGCCCTTTGGCAGCATCCATAAATATAAGGTCATACTCATCCGTAAGAGTCGGAAGTATGTCAAACGCATCTCCCTCGTAGAGAGTTATCCTTGACAGATCGGCCATATTGCAAGCCTTTTCATCAAAAGCTCTCCTAAAGTTTGCCTTTGCTTCAGGGATTCTTTTTTCATACTTTTCAATCGTATCTATCCTTAACTCTTCGGAACCCGCCTCGCTCATCAGTAAAGCAGAAAAGCCGACCGCTGTCCCTATCTCAAGGATGCGTTTCGGCTTTGAAAGCTTTATCAAAAATCGCAAGAGACTCTGGGTACTTCTCCGAATGATCGGCACTCCGCCCTCAAGTGCTTCCTGCTCTATAAGATCCAGAAAAGGACCGTTACCACGATCCATCAGGTTCATAAAGACGGATAATCTGTCATCTTCCGTCATCTGACATTGTCCTCCGTAAGGTCTGAATCGTCGCCCATTTCAATTTCCTGGACTCCGCCTTCTTCCGCATCCTCCTCAGCTTCTTCAGCTTTCTTTGCGGCGGCCTCTTCCTCGGCCTTCTTTTGCTCTTCAGCCTCCTTAAGGAGTTCCTCCTTTTCGATGTTTACCTGAGCGATAGCTCCGAACATCTCCTCGGCTGTCATGGTAGTGCTTAAGGTATAGGTTCCGCCCTTAACGTACTCACGATATTCCGATGCGTAGTACTGGAGCGCAAGAAGTTTTGCATCTCTGACAAGCCCCTTGCTCTCAAAGAGCTTTCCGAGTTCAAGAGCGTTGAAATCCAAAGGTATTGTTACTTCAACGTCTTTTCCCACGCTGGCCGCAACAGGCTTTTCGGTATAAATCCTGTAACCGTAATCGTACGCGGTCTTGGCCCCTTTTGATATGACGAGGACTATCGCCACGATAAGAAGAATCTGCAGTACAGTATCAAGTACATTTCCTGCTACGCCGGCAACTCTGCCGATCATTTCATTGTTAGAACTGTTTTTTTTCATAATCTGATCCTCGGAAAAAGTCTTTCTTTTTCCATTATTCAAAATCTACCGATTCAACGATAGAAAAATTGATGTTCTGCATCATCCTGCAGAAATCAAGCTCTGCCGCAAGAAAACTGTCCACAAGTGGATTTTCCCGCAGCGTCTTAAACTCCTCCTGAAATGCGGTGAGTTTAGCAAAATCAAGGTCCTCGCTCATCTGCATTTCGTGATTTCTCTTTCTGAAATCATCAACCTGCCTTTTCAGCTCAGGTTCCTGTCTTAAGAGGTCAAGCTGTTTATGGTACTCCTTGAAAACCTCATCCGACTTTATTGTGTTTATAAGATTGTCTACAGCGTCTTTAACTTCTTTGTTCATCATTAATGACACCTCTGAGTTTAAACCTCCTGGATCACAGGAAGTATCATGGGACGACGCTTAGTCTTTTTCCAGACAAACTCGCTGAGCGCGTCCTTTGTTCCGGATTTTATCTTGCCCCAGTCTGTAATATGTCTGGCAATGTATCCCTCAACGGTTTCCTGAACAAGGAGCCTTGCCTCTTCAATAAGATCTTCGGATTCCTTCATATAAACGAAACCTCTTGATACTATATCAGGGCCTGCCACCAGCTCGCCGGATATCTCATCAAGGCACATAACAACTATCATTATGCCGTCTTCGGCAAGATGCTGTCTGTCTCTTAAAACGACATTACCGACATCTCCGACTCCCAGTCCGTCTACAAGAATATCACCTGTGGGAACCTTTCCGGTAACTACAGCATAATCCTCACCGAACTCAAGGACATCTCCGGAGGACAGGATCTTTATGTGGTCCTTATCCATTCCGAGCTCTTCGGCAATCTTCGCCTGCGCCTTAAGGTGTTTAAACTCTCCGTGGGCAGGGATTGCGAACTTAGGCTGGACAAGAGTGTAGATAAGTTTTATCTCCTCCTGGCAGGCATGTCCTGATACGTGTACGTCCTGGAATATTACATCGGCACCCTTTGCAAGAAGCTCGTTGATGATCTTTGTAACGGACTTTTCGTTGCCGGGGATGGGATGAGATGAAAAGATAACCGTATCTCCCGCACCGATAGTCAGCTTTCTGTGGGTTCCGTTAGCCATACGGCTTAGGGCCGCCATACTTTCTCCCTGGCTTCCGGTTGTAATTATCACCTGCTTTTCAGGGGGATAGTTCTTGATGAGATCAAGATCCACCAAAGTATCATCGGGGATACTGATACATTCAAGCTTTTGGGCGGTCTCGATGATGTTAACCATGCTCCTGCCCTCAACGCTTACCTTGCGGCCGAATTTGTGAGCGGAGTTGATAATCTGCTGAACCCTGTCAACATTCGAGGCAAAGGTTGCCACAAAAATTCTTGTATTTTTGTGTTCCTCAAAGAGGTTATCAAACATTCTTCCGAGGGTTTTTTCGGAAGGTGTATATCCCGGTCTTTCGGCATTTGTAGAGTCGCACATCATCGCAAGGACTCCTTTTCGTCCGAGATCAGCAAATCTCTGCAGATCAATGGCATCTCCGTACACAGGCGTATAGTCAACTTTAAAATCACCTGTGTGAACAATTATTCCCGCAGGGGAATATATAGCCAGTGCCGCAGCATCAACTATACTGTGATTTGTCTTGATGAATTCAACTCTGAACTTGCCGAGAGTTATAAACTGCCCAAACTTGACAACCTTTCTACGGGTAACGTCCATAAGCTCATGTTCTGTCAGCTTATTCTCAATAATTCCCATAGTAAGACGCGTTGCATATACAGGAACATTTATATCCTTAAGCACATACGGCAGCGCCCCGATATGGTCCTCATGGCCGTGGGTGATAACAAATCCCTTGACCTTTTCGATATTGTCTTTTAAATATGTAACATCCGGGATTACAAGATCGACTCCAAGCATATCGTCAGCCGGGAATGAAAGTCCGCAATCCACTACAATAATACTGTCTTCGTACTCGAAGGCAGTTATATTCATTCCGATCTGTTCAAGGCCCCCCAAAGGTATGATCTTAAGCCCTGTCAGAGCGGGTTTATCTTTATTTTTCTTCTTACTCAAATTTCCTCCTTATGGCTTAGGACGGATCAGACTTCTCCTTCGTCTCCGGAAATCAGATCCACATCCTCAAGCATATCTTCAAACACCGAAGCGACGGCCTCCAGCTCCGCATCATCCGACACGATGATGTATCTGCTCTCTTTATCGCCGTCCTCGGAAAGATCCTTTAGAATAAGAGCCTCGCCGTCTCCCTCTTCGAAATCGGTTACAAGGATGTAATTGTACCCGCCGATCCTTGTCTGCTCCAATACGAAGAATTCTACCGGATCTTCCCCTTCGGGATTGAATATTACTTTTTCAAGTTTATTTTCACTCATAGTTTACCTGTTATTTCTCCCTGCAAGGGATTAAATCAATTATTTATCGGAAGTATTGTCAAGATAATCCTGCAAAATAATCTGCGCAGCGATCATATCAACATACTCCTTGCGGTTTTCTCTGCGAATCCCGACTTCTTTCATTATCTCGTCCGCCTCTACCGTTGTAAGCCTCTCATCATACATGATCACAGGAAGTCCCGTTCTTCTCTCAAGGCTTTCCTTAAATTCCATTGAAAGCTGCGCTCTTACTCCTTCATCACCGTTCATATGTAAAGGAAGCCCCAAAACGATCCTGCCTACCTCAAACTCCTCGCAAAGTTCTTCGATACGTGCCAAAGTCTGGCGAAGCTTATTCTCTCTTTCCCGCCTGATTATTTCATGCGCCTGGGCGGTGATAAGAAGAGGGTCACTCAAAGCGACGCCAACCGTTTTCGAGCCGAAATCAAGCCCCATGATTCTCATGTATTACTGCTCCCAACCGCGATTTCTGATATAACTGTTAAGCAGTTCCTCAACAAGCTCATCCCTCTCTACCTTCATAATAAGGCTGCGGGCATTGTTGTAGCTGGTAACGTATGTAGGATCGCCGCTCATAATATATCCTACAATCTGATTAACGGGATTATATCCCTTTTCCTGTAACGCCTCATAAACAAGTGCGAGTACTTCCTTCACCCCTGTAGGAGGCTCTGTCTGAACTTCAAAGTACTGTGTGTTCCCCAAATCAGCCATGTTACTACCTCTTTCCGTTTATAATAGTTGCGGCACCTTCCGCAAAATACCATATTAGCCTATTAAGATATTGTACTATATATTTGACGCAGGCGCAAATTCTTATTTTCTTAACAAATTCTTCAAATCCGCACTTATCTCTCCCCTGATAACTCACCGGATTCGCTGATGCTTATTGCCTTTACCGGTACGAGACTTCCCTCAGGGATATCTCCCTTAATACTAACCTTTACATAATCGGATGTGTGGCCGCTTGTATAACCGTTCTTATACTCCTCGGCAAGTATCTCTATATGCTTTCCGAGGTACTGCGCTCTGTACTGCGCGGAATGCCTTGCGGTCATTTCGAGAAGCACATCGCTCCTTTTGCTTTTAACCGCATCCGTAAGCTGACCGGGTAATCTGTCCGCAACGGTACCCTTTCGTCTTGAGTATTTGAAGATATGCATTTCATAAAGCTTTATATCTTCAAGGAATTTGCGGGTAATCTCGAACTCTTCTTCAGTCTCTCCCGGAAATCCGACTATGACATCGGTTGTTACAGCTACGCTTTTTCCGGCCTTGGCATACGCCTTTCTAAGGAGCTCAACGCCGTCCTTAAACTCCGATGTCGTATAGTGACGGTTCATCCTTTTAAGAGTCTCGTCACATCCGCTCTGAAGAGATAAATGGAAATGCGGGCATACCCTTTGGATACTTACAAGCCTCTTTACGTTTTCGGGAGTAATAACCCTTGGTTCGAGGGATCCGAGTCTGATCCTTGAAATCTTATCCTCCGGGACAGCTTTATCAATCATCTCGATAAGATCAAACAGCTTTGTTTCTCCTCTGTAATCTTTAATAGCTCCGTTTTCACCTTCTCGCGTTTTTGGTTTTATCTCCCCTTTAGCCCAGGCTTCATCATCAAAATCTATTCCGTAAGAGCAAATATGAATACCTGTCAACACGATTTCTTTGTGTCCATTTTCCGCAAGAGTAAGTATTTCATTTATCACGTCTTCAGGTCTGCGGCTTCTGACTCTTCCTCTGGCAAGAGGTATGGCACAATAACTGCAAAACTGGTTACAACCGTCCTGGATCTTTACATCTGCTCTTGTTCTGCTCTCCCCCTCATTAATTGTAGCATTCTCATACTCGGATGGTCCGGTAAGGTCAGAAAGGATTTCCAGCTTCTCACCGTCGGTTACAGATTCTTTATTCTTAAAATACTCATCAAGTATGTCTGCAATCTCGGTTTTATGATTGTTTCCTACGATTATATCAACAGACGCATCCTTTTCAAGATCGGCAGCTCCCGTCTGCGCATAGCAACCAACGGCTACTACTACCGCATCCGGGTTAAGCTGTTTTGCCCTGTGAAGCATCTGCCTGCTTTTTCTGTCTGCAATATTAGTTACGGTACATGTATTGACAATATACACGTCAGCTTTTTGTGCAAATTGCACAATTTCATATCCATTATTTTGTATAATCTGCTGCATTACTTCCATTTCATAAGAATTTACCTTGCAGCCGAGATTGTGAAATGCAACTTTTTTCATTGTTTTTCCCAAAAAGTTTGTCCCTTTTTCTGTATCTTTTTTCCTTGACATAAAACGGTTTCTAAATTAAGATGAACTCGTAGCAAAAAAAAGGTTTTTATGGAGGTAAAAATAGTTATGAAGACTATTAAGATTTCACTTAATTCAATCGACAAGGTTAAGAGTTTTGTAAACGACATCACCAAGTTCGACTATGATTTCGATCTTGTATCCGGAAGATACGTAATCGATGCAAAGTCAATCATGGGAATCTTTTCACTTGATCTTTCAAAGCCCATCGACCTTAACATCCACACCGAAGACGGGGCTGAAGAAGTACTTGCAGTACTTGCGAAGTATGAGGCTTAAGCCCTTACTTCTTCTTAAAAAGTTTATTCAGAGCATCTCAAACGAGATGCTCTTTTTTTGTGAAATCCCCCACGTGAGATTCCTCAGATAAGCTTCTTCAGCAGGGGCGCTTCTTTTCTGCTTTCCAAACTATCTGATCTCAATTACCCTGTCTGTCTCATAAGCCTTTTCAAGGAGACCGTCTATTACCTCATCAAGATTATGCTCATGCTTTTCTATAACATGACGAAGCGGCTTGGTTACAGGATGCTTTGCAACAAATATTGTACAGCAGTCCTCAAAGGGAAGGATGGAAGTTTCGTATGTTCCGATCTTCTCGGAAATCTCAACTATATCCTGCTTGTCAAAGCAAATAAGCGGTCTTATCACAGGGAGATTGCAGACTTCATTTGTGCATACCAAAGAAGCAAGGGTCTGTGATGCCACCTGCCCTACGCTTTCTCCGGTTACAAGGGCAAGCGCTCCGGCCTTTTCGGCCAAATGCTCCGCGATTCTCATCATATATCTTCGCATAATGATGGTAAGCTCATCATGAGGACATTTTTCATAGATAGCCAGCTGGATATCCGTGAAATTGATCACATGCATATTGATAGGTCCCGTGTACTTTGAGATGATCTTCGCAAGATCGACAACCTTCTGAAGAGCCCTCTCAGAGGTATACGGAGGTGCGTGGAAATACACGGCATCGATCGTAACGCCTCTTTTTGCCATCATATATCCCGCAACGGGCGAATCGATTCCTCCCGAAAGAAGGAGCATAGCATGTCCGCCGGTTCCAACAGGCATTCCTCCCGGTCCCGGAAGGATTTCTGAATAAAGATAGATCTTATCTCTTATCTCAACGTAGATTATCATTTCGGGATGATGTACATCTACTTTAAGTCCTGTAAACGCATTAAGAACCGCTTCTCCGACTTCGATGTTAAGCTCCATTGAGTCAAGAGGGAAGTTTCTGCTTTCACGTCTCGCGAAAATCTTAAAGGATGTGGTATCTTCCTTTTTTCTGTCGATGGAAGGAAGCTCTTCCTGCCATTTTATCTTTCCAAAATTATCATCCGAAAGGATATCTTCGGAAGAAGATGCCGATAATCCCTTTTCCTGCAGGATCTTTACAGATCTTTCACCGGTTTCGCCCTTAGCGCAAAGCTTCTCCCCATACATTTCCTTCATATAAGAGACCACCGCAGCATAAAGGCTCTCGGGGGTGTCCTTTTCAATCTTCACAACGGGACAGATTCCCACGATTCCGAATACATGGGAAAGGGCATCTACTGCTTCGTCAAAATCGAATTCAGATTCTGCCGACACAAATATTCTTCCGGGAGTCTTGTAGACCCTGAAAGAGCCGTCCACATTTTCAAGGGCTGATCTTATCCTTCCGACAAGGGCATCCTCAAACATAAATCTGTTTCTTCCCTTGATACCGATTTCCGCATATTTAATTAAAAAATCTGTAAATAATTCTTTTTTCACTATATTTCTCACATTCCTACGGCTCTGTCTGACTCACATTTGCAGCTTTACCGTATTTTGTTTTTTATTCTTTTTACTTTCTCACAAACCTTCTGAGGAAGGGCAATATCTCTTCAAGTGACTTAAGGGTTTGTTTTATTTCATCTTCGTCCGTAAGCTCAGACATTGAAAACCTAAGTGTACAGTCCAAAAGCTCCTTTTCAAGTCCGATCGCTTTAAGCGTTGCGGAGGGCTCGGGCTTATGGGTTGAGCAGGCACTTCCCGCAGAAACATATATGCCCTTATCCTCTAAAGCATGGAGCAGGACCTCTGCCCTGATTCCCTCAAAGGAGAGGCTTACTATGTGAGGGGCAGTCTTTCTGATGTCGGATAAATCGTGATTTACTCCGTTTACCTTTACATTCCCCATCTCAAGCGCCCCGCGGATAAGCATCTCTTTAAGCGCATACATTCTTTCAATATCGGAGTCAAGAGTCTCATATATCTTTTTGGCAGCAAGACCCATTCCGGCTATCCCGGGGACATTTTCGGTACCGTTTCTAAGTCCGCCCTGCTGTCCTCCTCCGTATGTTATGGGAATCAGGCGCACTTTATCGCCGACATAAAGCAGTCCCATTCCCTTAGGACCGTGGATTTTATGGCTGCTGACGGATAAAAGATCGATGCCCATCTTCTTAGGCACAATCTGAGCTTTTCCAAATCCCTGCACGGCATCAACATGGAAGATTATCTCGGGATTCTTTTCCTTGATGACCTTCCCTATCTCCTCGATTGGCATAAGGCTTCCTATCTCGTTATTGGTATGCATTACGGAAACAAGGATAGTATCGTCACGAAGGGCAGCCTTAAGGTCCTCCGGACTTACAACTCCAAGCTCGTTTACAGGGAGGTACGTTACTTCAAAGCCTTCACCCTCAAGATACTTAAATGTATTGGTGACCGCCGGATGCTCAATCGCAGTGGTGATAAGATGTTTGCCTCGCCTTTTGTACGCCTGTGCGCTTCCAATGATAGCCAGGTTGTCCGATTCTGTTCCACCCGATGTAAAATATATATTTTTAGGCTCACATTTAAGAATCTTCGAGAAAATGTCCTTGGATTCTTTTATATACTTTTCAGCCTCTAATCCTTTGGTATGCATGCTCGAGGGATTACCGTAATCCTCGCACATTACTTTTGTCATAAATTGCGCGACCTCAGGATAAACCTTTGTGGTCGCGGAATTATCTAAATATATTTCCATTTTCTTTCCTTACAATTTCTGTCTGTAGATTATCTTACTTTTTCTTAACCGAATATCCGAATTTGCCTAAGTATTTTCCCAGAGAATAGTATTCTCCGTGGGAATAGGCAACAAGGCGGGTTTTCTCTAGTGCAAATCGTCCCTTTGCATCCATAAAGGCTTCATCCACCGTTACTCCCATTACCCTGCCTATAAACATATCATGCGATCCGAGATTTAAAGCATTCTCTACCTTGCAGTAAATGTTAACCGGGCTCTCGGAAATCGCAGGTGTTTTCATATATTCGGAGATATACTCCGTCAGATTCATCTCTTTAAACTTGTCAAAATCTTTTCCGGATTTTACGCCGCACCAATCGCAGGCTCTTACGAGGTCCTCCGTAACAAGGTTCAGCACAAACTCTCCGCTTTCTGCGATAAGGTGGTGCGAATACCTCGAAGGTCTTACAGATATTGATACCATCGGCGGCTCGGAACAAACCGTTCCCGCCCAGGCTACCGTTACAATATTTGCTTTTTCTTCTCCGGACTTACAGCTGACCATTACCGGGGGCACCGGATATAGCATATTTCCGGGTTTCCAACTTTGTTTAGACATATCAAACCTTACTCTTTATTAATTATTCCCGGCCCTCTGTGGCAAATACAATAAAGCTCATCACCATCATACCGGCCGTCTCGGTTCGAAGGATTCTCTTACCGAGGGTGATTATCTCCATACCGGTATTCTTTGCTTTTTCAATCTCGCTTTCATCGAACCCGCCTTCGGGGCCGATAAACACAGCTACTTTACTGCCGCTCTTAAGCCCCTCAAAAACGGCTCTTGTTTTGTCCATAGCATCAGCATCCGCCATCTCGTAGGGAAGAAGCCTTACATCGCACTTTTCCGCCTCGGAAAGAGCTTCTCCGAAAGACATAACCTGCCCTATCTCGGGGATAATGCCTCTCTTACTTTGCTTAGCCGCTGCTTCTGCGATGGATTGCCACCTTGATATCTTAGAGGAAGCCTTCTTTTCCTCGAGCTTAACAACACAGCGCTTCATAGCGACCGGAACAATACGCCTTACGCCGAGCTCCACACATTTTTGGATGATAAGCTCCATTTTATCCGCTTTGGGAAGTCCCTGGTAGAGAGTTACATCCACAGGAAGTTCATTACCATCCTCTTTGATAAATCGAAGTTCAAGATTAACCACAGAATCATTCATATCAAGGATCGCACATCTGTATTCTTTACCGTCCGAGCCGTTTGATATATTTACTTCCTCACCGGGCTTCATACGAAGGACATTCTTGATATGATTTACATCAGGGCCTTCAATAAAAACCCTCTTGGTCTCAATATTTATTTGGGACTCTTCCACAAAAAACTGATACATTTTTACTATTTACCGCCGCGACAGGTTATGATCCAGGGCGCGGGCTGATTCTCAAAATTGTTTTTTCTTCCGAGCTTTGACACGGAAATCTGTATGATCTCAGGATCTGCCATTCCAAACTTCGAGCAAAGGGCAGGCATTGACGCTGCCGTTACAAAGTCCAGAGTATAGATAACGAACTCCATTTCAGGGTTTATGGAAAGCATATATTCCATCTCCTGCTCCATGCTGGCACTGGCCACAAGCATGGTCACATCGGGAACGGGCAGCCCCTTAAAGTTTTCCTCATCCACATGATCGACGATTTTCACATTATGAAGGCCGAATCTGTCGACATTATCCTCCAGAGCACTGCGGTCATTTGAATTGTACTCAACAGCAACAATAGTTCCGTCACCGTTAAGAATTCCCGCCTCAACAACTATAGACTCTCCGGAGATAACGCAAATATTCTTCCCTTCTTCAATCTGCATCTTCGAGAGGATTATCGCTCTTATCTCGGAGCCGACGTACTTAACCGATCCGGGAGTAAATACGGAATTGTCCATTCCGAACTTGTATGTGCTTCTTGCATTGGGATTTAAGATAAGCATACCCGCAGAAGCATTTATACCACGATCGATCATCTCGGAAAGCTTGCTCTTTTTAATCTCCCCTGCGGGTTCGCTTCCCTCGTTGTAGATAACGGTACAGTCGCCAAGTCCGGCATTGTACATGCGATAAAAGATGTCTTTGTGTCCCGCTTCCGTAAAAACAAGGCAGCATCTGTGCGCTTCTACAGTCGGAATGATGTTTTTGTTCTTCTTGGTAATATCAAGAAGCTTAACATGCTCCAGATCAAGATCTGTGTTCTCCGAAAAATACTGAAGCCACGAAATGATGTGCGTGTTGGTAAAAAGCTGATCTCCCATAGTTACCTCCCGGTATACATTAGTTTTATTCCCAATATATGTTGTTTTCGATTTCTTAATTCTCCGGCTTTCTTGCTGTCACAGAGCACCACTCACCCTGGTAAGTAGTCTCTACGACCTCAAGTCCTGCTTCGGTGCAGGCTTTCTTTACCCTAAACTCTTTATCATTGTCATTAAGAATTCCGGATGTGATATATACGGCACCCTTTTTCATCTGACTGACTATAACAGGGGTAAGAGGAACAAGTACGTCCGCCAAAATATTTGCCACTACGATATCATACTTTTCATATCCCGCCTTATCCTGAATCTCTTTTTCGGTAATAATATTTCCGATCACAAGATCAAAGCCCTTCTCATCGACTCCATTATTCTTTAAATTGTCGGCTACGGCGGGCACTGCGCAAGGGTCAAGATCCGTTCCCACTACGTGCTTTGCGCCCATCATAAGAGAAAGGATTCCGAGAATGCCGCTTCCGGTACCCACGTCTAAAAGCTCAGTCTCGGGTGTAACATACTTTCTTATCTGACGTATACACAGCTGGGTAGTTTCGTGCATTCCCGTACCGAAAGCTGTTCCGGGGTCGATGTGAAGAACCATCTTCGCCTTGTCTTCCTCCGGAATCTCTTCCCAGGAGGGAATGACTAAAATATCATCAATGTAAAAGTGATGGAAATACTGCTTCCAGTTGTTGATCCAGTCAATATCCTCGGTACTTTCAAGCTCGATTGAGCCTTCCCCTATATCAAGATTGAACTCTTTAAGTTCATCAAGCTCTGCCTGAATCCTGTCCTTTAGCTCTTCGGGAGCGGTTTCCTCACCCTCTACCAATACTTTTCCGTTTTCTTCAAGCTCTACGAAAAAGTTCAGGTATGCCACTCCGTCATCATCCTGGCTATCCGGCAAAATGTCGACGAACATCTGCTCTTTTTCAAGAGGAGTAAGGGGTATCTTGTCCTCAATCTGTGCCCCTTCAAGGCCTATGTCGTACAGAGTGGAGATAATAATATCTTCAGCCTCTGTTTTTGTTTTAATCCTATATCTCATCCAACGCATAAATAGTCTCCAAAAATCGCCTGTTTGCGATAAAAAATCTCCTTTAAGAATAACACAAAAACGGCAACCCTACAAGTTGCCGCTGTTTTGATTCATATAAAGTCTTAAGTTTTTACTCGAAATAAATGTCATCCGGTACAGGCCACAATCTGTATACGGGGAATCCGCCGTAAGGGTTTGCCTGAGCTGCCCAGATTTCCATCTGGCCGTTGTCGACTCTCTTTACTATCCTGTATCTGTCAAGCACTCCCGGCGCTCTTCCTCCGATAGAAGTAACTCCCTCTTTTTTCTTTGAATACTTGGGGGTAATGGCGCTGTTCATCTTCTTTGTATCAAGACCAAGCTGTTCATTTATACAGCCGTAAAAGCCATCGCTTCCGTCAGTCTTGCTTACATAAAAAGGTTTCGATCCTCCGTTAAAGCAGTTTGAAACCTTATTGGTATTCTGGGTACCGCTTGAAGCGACAAGACAAACTTTATAAGAACTTGTTACCCCGTTTACGGTAGCGCTAACAGTATACTGGGATCCGGTCCAGCTTTCAAAAGCCTCTTCAGCCTCGGGATTTTCGATGAAAGCAACCTGAACCGCCTTTGCGATCTGATCTGCTGTCCAAACATCCTTTGCCTTCTTTGACTTCTCTATATGTTTTACAAACATGGGAGTGATAATTCCCACCAAAACCGCCATAATGGCAATTACGATTATAAGCTCAATAAGGGATAATCCTTTATTGTTTTTGAAACTTCTTCCCATGTTTACACCTCCATGTTAAACAAAAGCACATCCTTGCACTTACTATTCATCTGTTGCTTAAGATATCGGTGTAATCGGATAAATATTTAGTTTTTAAGCGGCTGTCAAATTATTAAAACTTTCTAAACCGGGCGTATCTTTCCTCGGCAAGCTGCTCGCCGCTCTTTCCTTCTACCTTTGTAAGGAATGCTCTGATTCGTCCCTTCATATCGCTGGCAATAGAGGATAAAGCCGCCTCATCAGCTCCGCCGTATTCGGGAATGATTTCCTCAATAACTCCGAGCTTTTTGAGATCCTGCGCGGTAATCTTCATAACCTCAGAAGCTTCTTCCTTACGGCTTCCGTCCTTCCAAAGGATAGATGAGAATCCCTCGGGAGAGAGTATAGAATAGATGGCGTTTTCAGTCATCCATACCTCATTGCCCACAGCAAGAGCGATAGCTCCGCCGCTTCCGCCTTCTCCGATCATTATGGCGAGAACCGGGGTCTTAAGAGAAGACATTTCAAAAAGGTTTCTTGCAATCGCTTCTCCCTGACCGTTTTCCTCGGCTTCCTTACCGGGATATGCTCCGGAAGTATTTACAAACGTAATAATGGGACGGCCGAATTTCTCAGCCTGTTTCATAAGTCTTAAGGCTTTTCTGTATCCTTCAGGTGAAGGCATACCGAAATTATGCGCCCTGCACTCATCGAAGCTTCTTCCTCTGTTTACGCCGATAACGGTAACGGGCTGTCCGTCAAGGTAAGCGATACCGCCCATAATTGCAGGATCGTCTCTGAAATATCTGTCTCCGTGGAGCTCTATAAAGTCGTCAAAGATCGCTCCTATATACTCGGCAGCTCCGAGTCTTGAAACTTTTCTCGCTTCCTGCACCTTCTGCCAGGCTGAAAGAGTTTCTGCCTTTGCGGCACGCTCCTTCATGATCTCGGTAGGTCCGTAGTAAACCTTTTCATCGGTTTCCTTAAAATCAGCGTACTTGCCTTTCTTTGAATGAATCTCCAGAATTTTTACCAAAGTAGGCTTTAAATCTTTTCTTTCAACAACCCTGTCCACAAATCCGTGCTCAAGCTGGAACTCGGCTCTCTGGAATCCTTCGGGGAGCTTTTCGCCGATCGTCTGCTCGATAACTCTGGGTCCGGCAAATCCGATCATTGCACCGGGCTCAGCAAGGATAATGTCTCCGAGCATTGCAAAACTTGCGGTAACTCCTCCCGTTGTAGGATCGGTCAAAACCGAAATATAAAGGAGTCCTGCTTCAGAGTGCTTCTTTAAAGCAGCGGAAGTCTTCTCCATCTGCATAAGTGATACGATACCTTCCTGCATTCTCGCTCCGCCCGAACAGCAGAAAAGAATAACGGGAAGTTTTTCTTTTGTCGCGTATTCAACCACGCTTGTGATACGGTCTCCCACCGCATGGCCCATACTTCCCATAAGGAATCTTGAGTCGATAACCCCAAGAACCGCTTTATTTCCTCCGATAAGGCACTTGCCAACGGTTACGCCTTCCGAAAGTCCGGTCTTTTCCTGGGCCTGTTTGAATTTTTCCTCATACTCGGGAGTTCCGAGTACATTTGTTGTTCCGATCTCTCCAAACATTTCCTCAAATGTTCCCTGATCGGCTATCATTTTTATTCTATTGTCGGTCCATACCCTAAAAAGTCTTCCGCATTCAGGACAAACATAATTGTTTTCCTTTACTTTGGACCACTCCACCTCAGCTTTGCAGCCGGGGCATGTTTCAACATTGTTTCCCATCTTAAACCTCTATGCCTCGAGATATGCCTTAAGGTCTTCTAACTTTTCAATATTCACTGTCTTAACATCTTTGTTAAGCTTCTTAACAAAACCTGTAAGTGTGCTTCCGGGTCCGATTTCCACGAACTCGTCAGCTCCGTCAGCAAGAAGTCTTTCGAGAGTCTGCTGCCACCTAACTGATGATGAAACCTGTGCTGTAAGTAGAGGCTTAACCTGCGCGCTGTCTGTTACATAATCCGCATTAACGTTCGCAAGATAAGGAACCTTAATGTCGTTTACGGTAACGGTTTCAAGCACTTCGCCGAGCTGTCTTCCGGCGCCCTCTAAAAGAGCTGAATGGAAAGGTCCGCTTACTTTAAGGGGAACTGCTCTTCTTGCGCCGCGTTCAACGCAAAGATCGGATGCCTTTTTAACCGCATCCTCTCTTCCCGTAATAACAATCTGTACAGGGCTGTTGTAGTTTGCCACGGATACCACATAAGGAAGGGTATAGCCCTTAGCATCAGCTGCGGGACCTGCTTCCTGTACTTCCTTACATACGTCGGCAACAACCGAAGGATCAAGGTTAAGGATTGCAGCCATTGCTCCGCCTTCAGGAACAGCAGCCTGCATGAACATTCCACGCTTTCTTACAACCCCAAATGCATCCTCCATGGTAAGCGCACCCGATGCGATAAGGGCTCCATACTCGCCAAGGCTTAAGCCTGCGGTTACATCGCATGTGATGCCTTCCTTTACAACGGCGGCATAGATTGCCGCTTCAGCAGCGAGCATACAGATCTGGGTATACTCGGTTATATTTAATTTTTCATTTTCTTCAAAGCAAAGCTGCTCTACAGAGAATCCTGCGGCTGCACTTGCCTTTTCAAAAACTTCCTTTGATTCGGGATAGGCGTCGTAAAAATCCTTCGCCATTCCGATGTACTGGCTTCCCTGACCGGGAAACATAAAAACACGTTTTGACATGTCTCTTCCTTTCTCTGACACCACCTCGTATGAACACACCACGGCTGACTGCGTAACTGTTAGCTGTAAACAGCTTCCTTGGGCATCGAGGTGAAAGCGAGTTTGCCCTTGGCGCGGAGGGCGCCGTCGACGGAAATCTTTACGTCGAATTTGACGAGGCCTGCACCGCCTGCAGTCTTGGTCACTTCAATCTCGCAGACATCCCCGGGAATTACGGGCTTAACGAACTTGAACTCGTCTACCTTAAGGAGAACGTAGATAAGGCTCTCGTCTGTTCCCTCGCTCTCTATGGTCACGGAGCAAAGCTGTGCAGCAGCTTCGATAAGGAGCACACCGGGCATAATCGGGGTATCGGGGAAATGGCCCATAAAGTAGGGCTCATTGATCGATACGTTCTTGATTCCCTTAGCGTATTCACCGTCTCTTATCTCTACGATCTTTTCGATCATCTGAAAAGGAGGACGCTGTTTGATTCTCTTTTGAACATCGTTAATATTCATCATAAGCTGAGTCCTCCGTCAAGAACGAGAACCTGTCCGGTTACGTATGAACATGCTTCGCTTGCGAGCATAACTACAGCGTTTGCCACTTCATCGGCGGTTCCGAATCTTCCAAGAGGGATATCTTTGATATACTGTTCCCTCTTCTCCTCGGGAATCGCCTCGATCATCTCAGTTGCGATAAATCCGGGAGCAACCGCATTTACTCTGATTCCGTAGGGAGCAAGTTCCTTTGCCATAGTGGCGGTCATCGAGTTAACGGCACCCTTTGTCGAGCTGTATACAGACTGTCCGGGAACCGCAAGTACGGAACTTACAGACGAAACATTTACGATGCATCCCTTCTTTTTTGAGAACATCTTAACGGCAGCCTGCTGTGAGCAGTAGAGGTAGCCCTTGATATTAAGATCAAGGCACTGATCTATGGTATCGGGATTCATCATCATTACATATTCATCCTTTACGATACCTGCATTGTTTACAAGAAGGTCTATCTTTCCAAAGGTCTTAACGAAAGTACGCATCATATCCTGTACTTCTTTAAGATTTGAGGCATTAGCCTTGATAGCGATTGCTTCGCTTCCGGCTTCTTCGATTGCCTTGACTACTTCCTGCGCTGCAGCTTCATTGGAGTTGTAGTTAACTCCCACCTTGTATCCGGCCTTTCCAAGTGCAATGGCACAAGCTCTTCCTATACCTCTTGATGCACCTGTTACAAGCGCAGTTTTAACTTCCTGTAAATTTTCCATTTATCTTCCCTTTCTGCCTATATTAAGCCTTCTTAAGTACAACCGCGCAGTATGATCCGCCCTCGGATCCTGCGGTTGCAAGAACATACTTGTAAGCTGAAGTATCAGCCTTTCCTTCGGTAACGGTATCTCCGAAGAAAAATGCCTTCTGTTCGGATCCAAGCTCACCGCTTAAAGTAAGGGCTGCGGTTGCGATTGAAAGAGCACATGCAGCGCTTCTGCTTTCTCCCACATAAGCTCTTACATTATGAACGGGAGTCTTTGCTCCGATAAGCTTTCCGTATACATTCTTCTCAATATTGTCAACTGCTTCCTCACCGTTTCCGAAGCCGTATACAGCATCGATATCGGAAACAGAGATTCCGGCATCCTTAAGAGCGATTGCGATCGCATCCTCAAGTCCCTTATCGGTTCCCTCTACCTTACCGTACTCGGTAACAGCATGAGTCATACCGTATCCTGCGACCTGCGCGTACTTCTTGGCGCCTCTTGAATTTGCGCTTTCGGCGCTCTCAAGTACAACTGTGGTACTTCCGTCGCTCATTGCCATTCCTGTATTCTTGTAAAGCTCTGCCTTTCCTTCGGCAACGCTTCCGAGCTGACGATAAAGCTTTTCCATAACGTCGCTGTTTTCGTCGGTACCGGTAGCAAGCATAACCTTTGCATGGTTCTGACGGATCTCGTTGTATGCGTAGCAAAGTGAGCTCATTCCGGACTGCGCACCGTTGGTTACGGTTACGTTAACGCCGCGCATATTTGTCTTGATTGAAAGATATCCGCCTGCTGCGTTGTAAACGGTATTGGGGAAGTTAAATGCAGATCCGCTCTTTGTACCGTTTGTATTGATGTTCTCCTGGAACTTGTAAACTGTGGTAAGAGGGCCGTCATCTGTACCGATGATCATACCGTAATCTTCAGCCTTGTCATCTGCGATCTCGATTCCGGCGCTCTCAAGAGCTTCAAGTCCGGATACAACCTGCATAAGAGAAAGCTTGTCAAGCTTACGATAAAATGCCATCTTTACATCATACTTATCGTAGTCTTCCTTGGTTGTCTCTGAGAATACGGAGTTGCCTTCAATAGTCTCTCCGTTTTTAACCTTCTCAATGTAGTTTGAAACGCCGTTTCCGAGAGGGCTGACAATACCCATACCTGTAATATAGATAGGCTCGTCGTTGCAAACCTCGGCAACGTTTCCTTCTCCCTTTGAGAAGATGATACTTGCGTTGCTTCCGCCGAAAGCAAAAGAGTTGCTCATAACGTAGTCAAGCTTCTTTTCTCTCTTTACGTTGGGCATGAAATCGATCTTTCCTGCCTTTTCCTTAAGAGCCTCAAGATCCTCGGCGGTATAGCCGATTGTGGGAGGAATGATGTCCGTTGTAAGAGCCTTGATCGCATATACGGCTTCAATAGCTCCGGCAGCACCGAGGCAGTGGCCTACCATAGCTTTTGTTGAGCTTACGGAAAGGTCATTGTTTACATCATCAAAAATCGCATGAAGTGAAAGGAACTCAGCCTCATCGTTTTTCGCTGTTCCTGTTCCGTGAGCGTTGACATATCCGATATCCTCGGGCTTAATGCCTGAATTTGCGATTGCGGTACGGATAGCATACATCTGTCCGATTCCGTCGGGTCTGGGAGCTGTGATGTGGTGTGCATCGCTGCTTACGCCGGCTGCAAGTACGTCACAGTAAATCTTTGCATTTCTCTTCTTAGCATGCTCATATGACTCAACAACGATAGCTCCGGCTCCTTCACCGAGAGTGATTCCGTTTGAGTGGTTGAAAGGTGAGCAGGGCTTTTCGGAAAGAGCGTGGAGTGCGTGGAATCCCGCGAAAGGAACCGCAGCGAAAGCGTCTGCACCGCCGACGATAAACATATCGGCTACTCCGGCACGGATAAGCTCGCAAGCGTAAGCTACGCTGATGCTTCCTGCCGCACATGCATTACCTACGTTTGAAATAACTCCGCATGCGCCAACCTTGTTTGCAACGTGGTTTGCAATAGGAGAAATTGTCATCTTTCTGATGTCTTCGGTCTTCTCACCGTTAGCAACATAATTATCGATACTTACTACACCGCCGACGCAGCTTCCCATGATTACGCCGAATCTTGTGGCGTCCTCATCCTTCATATCGATTCCGGCATCCTTAAAAGCTTCTTCAGAAGCCTTAAGGCAAAGCTTGGAAGCTCTGTCGACGCCTTCGTACTTATCGAGTTCGTCACAGTCAACTTCTGCACCGAGGTTTGCATAACACTCATCGGCATTTACAGATTTAACAACGTCAATTCCTTCTTTTCCGATAAGAGCGTTATCCCAACATTCATCTACGCTGTTACCGATAGCGTTGATCATACCGAGACCGGTAACTACGCAGCGGGTATTAATAGGCTTGTTCATTTTATCTGCTCCTGTAAAAATAATATATATTTCTAAACACAACATTTAACCGGCTTACCCGATAGGGCTCCGGCTGAAGTGAAAGATTATTCATAATGCAAAGAATTAGAATATAACATAATAAAAATATAACGAATTGCTTCGCTGCAAAGCAGCTTCCGCAATTCTAAACCGCATTCGCATCCGCGGTAATTTATTCAAATTACCGCTATATGCTCATGTGGTTTTAGAATCCCTAAAGCCGATATTGCTCCCCGTGCAAGCACGGTCGCAACATCAGCTTTGGTCTTCGATATTTTTACATGTGCTCTACCACATATTTGGTAAGGCTGGTTACGTTATAGAAGTGCTCCTTGGGAACACCTGTCATAACAACACCGAACTCGTTGTCGATGCATGAAATGATCTCAAGTGAATCTACTGAGTCAAGTCCGATTCCGTCACCGAAAAGGGGAATCTCATAATCAAGCTCTTCTTCAGGAATATTAAGATTCTCTGATACCATGCTCTTGATCTTAGCTGCTACTTCAAGTTCTTTCTCGTTCATTTTTTACTTCCTTTCGTAAAATAAATCTCCGGATGTTCGCTAAACAAACATCCTTTTTATATGAATCCGCAAAGCGGTCATAAACTACTTAATCTCCCCGCGGGAGAGCTTATCTCCGAGTCCCTCCACATAAGACCTGCATTCCTCGCAGTACTTCTTAAGCACCTGCGAAGGTCTGCCCTTTTCATTAAGATCCATAACCATCGGCTTTCCGATAACAAGATGGGTCAGCCTGAAAGGTTTGATCTTGCGGCTTATAAATATCGGCACCGGCGTTGCTCCCGTCTGTTTTGCCAGAACAAGGAATCCCGGCTTAAAGGTATCCATCGATCCGGCAGGGCTTGTATGTCCCTCGGGAAGTATATATATGGAAGAGCCGTTTGCCATAATATCTTTAGTCGTATCAAGCCACTCGGTATCAAGCCCGCCTTTTCTGTCTATAGAGATGTATGGCAGGTTTCTGAAAAGCCAGTTTATCGGCTTTTTTTCGTACCAGTCCTTACCGACAAAGGTCCACACCCTGTATTTTTTCAAAAGCCTTGTCATAAAGAGGCCTTCAACATATCCAAGGTGATTCGAAAAGACTACACAGCTTTTTGAAAGCGCTTCTTCGGTAAGAGCCCTGTCCTCGAAATGGATCTTCATAGGATAGATCAATCTCAAAACCGGATAGGAAGCCCAAAACAAAAACTTAGCTATCCCTTTTAATACTGTATTGATAAAAGACATTTCTAACCCTTTCTGCCGTAAGGACCGACATTAGGATCGTCCCAATTAAGGTTAATGATTCTTTCAAAGGTGTTATGTCCAAGCATCGGAATCGCAAGCTTCGCAAGGGTTTCTTCACTGACTTTGCCCTCTCTTGCAAACTCCTGTCCCGCTTCGGTAAATCTTACCAGGTATTTTTGAACCTTTGACTGAAGGGTTTCCTCAGCGATCATACCGCCCTGCGCGCAGGTGATCAGAGTATAATTACCCTCACCGCATATAATATCATACTGCTGCTTTATGGGTCCGTAACATCCTTCCGTCTTTTCGTATCCACAGCTCGAAACAAGTACAAGTTTCTTTTGCATCAGCTCCGGATAACGCATTTTGTGAAGGAAACTGCCGCTTTCTTCGTTGCCGCCTACTCCTCTGTACTCAGATACGTAGGAAATCATACGATCCACAAAGGCTTTCATCTTTGAAGGTTGTCCGAAAAAATAAAGCGGAAAACTCTCGATGATGATATCACTGGCCATCACAAGGTCTCTAATCTCATCCATATCATCATGGATAATGCATTTGCCCTTTTCATTCTTCCAGCAGCAAAGACACCCCATGCAATGTTCTATTTTTTTATCCTTAAGGGCAACCTCTGTGACCTCGGCGTCCGGAATTTCCGAAAGGATTCCGTCAATAAAGGCATGCGCCACTTTGAGCGATGAACTTCTTCCGCCTCTGAGGCTTCCGTTTAAGAGCAAAATCTTCATAGCTTTCTCCAACTAAAGCAGCTGCCGCAAAATAAAGTCCGGGCAGACTACAACGATTTATTTTCTCACATATTCCCAATTAAAGCAACCTTTAAATGTCCGAAATCTGAATAATGCCCTTTGGTTTCCTCTTTTGCATTGAATATCTGTATACATTCTCAAGGCAAAAAATAAGCCCGCTCGAAAAAGAGCAGACTTACTTTTAACTCTGTAATTTTCCGGATAGTTTCCTCAACCGCCCAGATATGCTTTTTTTACGCTGTCATCACTAAGAAGTTCGCTTCCCGTTCCGGTATTAACGATTCTTCCCGTCTCAAGAACGTACGCTCTGTCAGCTACCGCAAGCGCTTTTCTCGCATTCTGTTCTACAAGCAGGATTGTGGTTCCTGCTTTGTGAAGGTCCTTAATTATGTCAAAAATCTGATCTACAAGTATCGGTGCCAGGCCCATTGAAGGCTCATCAAGCATCATAAGTCTGGGCTTACTCATAAGAGCGCGTCCCATGGCAAGCATCTGCTGCTCACCTCCGGACAAGGTTCCTGCTACCTGCTTGTATCTTTCTTTTAATCTCGGGAAAAGCTCGTAGACTTTTTCTATCGACTCGCCGACCTCCGACATCGAGCGTGTATATGCACCCATTTCAAGGTTTTCCTTAACGGAAAGCTGCAGGAACACTCTTCTTCCCTCGGGGCAAAGAGCAAGTCCGTCCCGCACGATTTTATGCGCAGGCATTCCCGCAATACTCTTCCCGCAAAACTCTATGGTTCCTGTCTTAGGCTTTAAAAGTCCGCTTACCGTATTAAGGGAAGTCGACTTTCCGGCGCCGTTGGCTCCGATAAGAGTTACTATCTCCCCTTCTTTTACCTCAAAAGATATTCCCTTTATGGCATGTATGTTTCCGTAATATACATTTAAATCATCTACTTTAAGAAGTGTATCAGCCATCTGCTTCCTCCCCTTCTGCGGTATTTCCGAGGTATGCCTCGATAACTTTGGGATTGCTCTGTATTTCGCTGGGGGTTCCCTTTGCTATGATCTTTCCAAAGTTAAGCACAATAATATTCTCGCAGATTCCCATAACAAGATTCATGTCATGCTCAATAAGAAGGACTGCAATATTAAATGTATCGCGGATCTTTCTTATATTGTTCATAAGTTCTTCGGTCTCCGAAGGGTTCATTCCCGCAGCAGGCTCATCAAGTAAAAGCACCTTGGGATTTGTGGCAAGAGCCCTTACTATCTCAAGGCGTCTCTGCGCGCCGTAGGGGAGCGATGAAGAACGCACATCCGCAAGATCTGCCATATCAAATATATCAAGGAGCTCAAGAGCACGGTCATGTGCCTTTTTCTCTTCTTTCCAATATCTTGGAAGTCTGAGCACAGCGGAAGGAAGATGATAACCGATGGAATTATGAAGTCCTATCTTAACATTTTCCTCAACCGTAAGTTTGTCAAAAAGTCTGATATTCTGGAAGGTTCTGGCGATTCCGGCCTGGTTTGCCTGGGTTGTGTTCATACCGTGGGTATCCTTGCCGTCGAGCATTATCACTCCCCTGGTAGGCTGGTAAACCTTGGTAAGGAGGTTGAAAACCGTAGTTTTTCCGGCTCCGTTGGGGCCGATAAGTCCTCCGATCTCGGTAGCTCCGATAGCTATATTGAATTCATCAACCGCTGTCAGTCCGCCGAAATCGATTCCAAGGTGGCTTGCTTCCAAAACGGGGCGCTTTCCTCTGTCTCTTTCCGGAATCTTTCCGGGTCCCGGTACTTCTATATACTTTGTTTCATTCGGATTGTTACTCATTTACGCTGCCCCCTTTCTTTGAAGAAAAAAGTCCGGTAAACCGCTTCCATAAAGCGCGGATCTTTTCGCTGTTGGTGGCAATCATAACAAGGATCAGCACAATGGCGTAAACCAGCATACGATAGTCCTGGAACTGTCTGAAAAGCTCGGGAAGAATCGTAAGGACTGCTGCCGCTATGATGGATCCGGTCATATTTCCGATACCGCCCAGCACAACAAATACAAGCACAAGAATAGAAGTATTAAAGTCAAACTTCTTGGGCACGATCGTCGAGTAGTTAAGAGCGTATAAAGCGCCTGCAGAACCTGCTATGGCAGCTGATGTTACAAAAGCAATCATCTTGTACTTGGTAACATTGATTCCGGAAGCTTCCGCAGCGATCCTGTTGTCACGGATAGCCATGATAGCACGGCCCGTACGGCTGTTAACAAGATTCTGGATCACAAAAAGTACAAGTAGTATCAGTACGATTCCGGCCGCAAAAGAGGAGGCTTTCGTAATGCCTACCGCTCCCATGGGACCGCGGACAAGGGTTGTTCCTCCTGCCGCCATATCCATATGGGCCTCATCGGTAACGGAAAAGTGAAGTCCCGCACCGTCCACACCGACGTAAAGGCAGTTAAGTACGTTTTTGATGATCTCACCGAAAGCCAGCGTAACTATGGCAAGATAGTCTCCGCGAAGGCGAAGTACGGGGATTCCGATAAGTATACCTGCTATAGCGGCAAAAATCGCACCCAGAACAATTGCTACGATGAGTCTGGGAAGGTTTGCGTTAACCCCGTTATACTTCATTGCGCCGGCAACTATAACACCGGTAAACGCTCCTACGCTCATAAATCCGGCATGTCCGAGAGAAAGCTCTCCGGAGATACCTACCACAAGGTTTAATGAAAGGGCCATGATTATATAGGCACAGATAGGGATGAGCTGACCTTCGAGAGCATTGGTAAGTCCGCCCGCGCCTTTAAGGATTGTTACAACCGCAAAAAATACGATTATTATTCCGAAATTTATAAGACCCATCAATGAGTTTTTATTCGTTTTTCCGAGGAAGTTTATTTTCTTACCCATATCTTCAAACCTCCTCCTTAGACTTTCTCCGTAATCTTCTTGCCAAGAAGACCGGTAGGTTTAACAAGCAGCACTACAATAAGTGCCGCGAACACGATTGCATCCGAGAGCTGAGTCGAAATGTATGCCTGCGCAAACTTTTCAAGGACTCCCAAAAGGATTCCTCCGAGCATAGCACCGGGAATAGAGCCTATACCGCCGAGTACCGCTGCCGTAAAAGCCTTGATACCTGGCATAGAACCGGTTGTAGGCATAAGCGTAGGATATGCCGAGCAAAGGAGTACTCCCGCGATAGCCGCCAGTCCGGATCCGATTGCAAAGGTAGTCGAAATAGTGGCGTTGACATTGATACCCATAAGCTGTGCCGCACCCTTATCTTCGGATACCGCGCGCATAGCCTTACCCATCTTGGTCATTCCCGTAAAGAGGGTGAGGGCGATCATAATAACGATACTTGCGGCAACAGTGATAACGGTTACCGAAGGAATTGTGATCTCTCCAAGCTTTATGGGAGGCACAAAGTCCGCCATATTGGGGAAAGCCTTGGGATTCGAGGTCCAGATCAAAAGAGCGATATTTTGTAAGAAATACGACACGCCGATTGCGGTAATAAGTACCGCAAGGCTTGTGGCATTTCGAAGAGGCTTATATGCAAGCTTTTCAATGACAATACCTAAAATTGTGCATATCATCATCGAAAAAAGCACGCAAAGAGGAACAGGCCATCCGAGATATGATGAAGCGCAAAACGCCGCATATCCGCCGACCATAATAACATCTCCGTGTGCAAAATTAAGCATCTTCGCAATTCCATAAACCATTGTATAGCCCAGAGCGATTATGGCGTATACACTGCCTAAGCTTATTCCGCTGATCAGATAATTTAACATATCGTTGCCTTTCGGTATTAAATATATTTTTTAATCCTAAAAATCGGGGCCGCCGCCATGACAGCCCCGACTGATGATCTACATCTATTCGCGTATCATTCGGCTGTATTACAGACCAACGTATACGCCGTTCTTGATAACCATTCCCTTAGGAGCCTTGTTTACTTCTCCGTTTGCAGACCACTGCATCTTCTCACCGGTAACACCGTCTACTGAGAAAGCGGGATCTGAAAGTACAGAAATAAGAATCTGGCAAAGATCGGATGCCGATAACTTGTCTACATCAAGTCCGCCGTTGTTTGCAGCGTAGAACTTGAGAGCAGCGTGAATAGCCTTAGGGCAATCATATCCGTCAGCAGCGAACTGGATGGGAGTCTCGTTATATGCTGCTTCGAACTTAGTAACAAAATTAACGGTAAGATCGTCGGTAGCATCTGCTGCGAAAGGAGTAAGAAGGATTACGTCCTCTGCAAGTGAGGTATCAAATCCCTCGATTCCAAGGATACCGTCCATTCCGTCTACGCCAAAGAAGGTAGGAGCATATCCCATAGCATCAGCCTGTGAAAGGATTAATGATGCGGGAGTGTAGTACATAGGAAGGAATACGAGGTCTGCCCCCTTGTCCTTAGCGTCTGTAAGCTGTACGGTGAAGTCGTTGTCGCTTCCGTCCATGAAAGTGGTCTCGGAAACAACCTCAAGTCCAAGCTCTGCAGCCTTTGTCTTGAATGTCTGATAGATTCCGGTTGAGTATGCATCATCGTTCTTGTAGATGATTGCTACCTTTGTAGCAAGTCCGTTTTCAGAAATGTACTGAGCGGATGCAGATCCCTGGTTGGGGTCTGAGAAGCAAAGCTGATAAGTCTGGTCCTTATTAGCGGTAACATCAGCAGCTGATGCTGAAGGAGTAAGCATAAAGATACGATCGTTGTTGGCTTCAGCGCTTACTGCGATGCAGGGGGTAGTGGTAACGGTACCTACGATAACCTGTACGCCCCAGTCCTTGAGCTGGTTGTACGCGTTAACAGATTTCTCGGCGTCATGCTCGTCGTCCTGTGCCTTGTATTCGATCTGGAAAGCACTGTCTTCGGCATTGATCTCTTCAACAGCGATCTTAGCTCCGTTGTCAACAGCGTTTCCGTAAAGAGCAGCTGCTCCGGTAAGGGGTCCGATAAGACCAACCTTCAAGGTACCCTTAAGGCCTCCGTCCTCGGTAGGAGCGGTGGGGAGCTCTGCAGCTGAAGAAGCGTTTCCTTCAGATCCCGCATTTCCCTGGGCGCCGCATGCAGCAAGTGACATAGCCATGAGGCCCGCAAGAACTACAGAAAGTAATTTCTTTTTCATAATCATTTCCTCCAGATTTCTTCGCTTGTCGCGATTTTACCAAAAAAGCCTTCCCGTTTTGGAAGGCCCTCATTGGCTTTATATCGAAGATTTTAAGAGATTAAATACCATTTGTCAATAACAAATTATACATGTATACAAGGATAATTTGCAAAAGTTTATGCACTTTGTTGCATAATTATAACGAAATTATTCTTTTTAAGCCTTGGGAATTATTGAAATTACGCGGTTTCTTCCGCTTTCCTTTGCATAATAAAGATTATCGTCCGCCATCTTTATTATCTCGTCCTGATCAAGGTCCGGAGCACAGACCACTCCGAAACTCATAGTGACTTTTATTATAAGATTATCATAGGCTATCTCCGTGGCACGAAGCTCCTCGAGAATACTCCAAAGCTCGGCTTCCGCTTCTTTGATATCCATCTTATCGAATACGAGAAGGAATTCCTCACCGCCCCACCTTGCAACAAATCCGCGATTCTTCAGATGCTTTTGTAAAACATCGGACACAGTGATGAGCACAAGGTCTCCGGCATCATGTCCGTATGTATCGTTGACTTTTTTAAAGAAATCAATGTCACCGATGGCTACGGAGTACGACTTTCCGCCGTTTACATAGTGAGAACGTATTATATCAAGCTTTCTGTTGGCGCTTCTTCGGTTAAAGAGCTTTGTAAGCGCATCCTTGTCCATCATATCCCTTAAGGAACGGTGCATCTCGAGAACGGAGTTTCCGATAGATCCGAGCTCGTCGTCCCTCGCAAGTACAGATGGATCCAGCTCTACCGCATCGTTGCCCTTAGCAGCCTGCTGCGTAAATTTAAGGAGCTTTATAGTAGCACTTCCCGTATCCTTACTGTGGTTATAGATCAGCACAATAAGAACGACCATAACCACAACGATCATTGCCGTTACGACCATAACCGGTCTCCAGGCCAAAGCGGACACAGGTAAGTAAGGGCTGCAGATTTCCAGAGCCCCTACAAGGTTTCCGTCTGAATTAGTAAGCGGGTAGTAGTATGAGAAAAAGTTTTCCCTGCCTATCAGGGTTCTTTCGTAGAAAACACTCTCCCCTTCGTCTTCGAGCTTTTTCTCAACCTGCTCGGCGATTCCGGTTCCCACGATCCTTCCGCCCGACTTGTCTGTTATAGTGGTAAGGATTCTTGTATCCTTATAAATAAGGCTTACCTCCAGTCCCGTTTCATCTCCCACCATATCAACAAGTT
This sequence comes from Lachnospiraceae bacterium, assembly GCA_017401005.1. GTDB lineage: Bacteria > Bacillota > Clostridia > Lachnospirales > Lachnospiraceae > AC2028. The sequence goes on along the minus strand of JAFPRD010000090.1, from coordinate 2,455 downwards.
CATAGCTTCTTGTTATGTCCTCTCCGCCTTTTAAAAGGCTGAAGCCTTCATCTCCCACAAGCTCGTAGTCACCGGGGTAGCGAGTGTTTATATTGAAAGCTGTCATGGCGGCCACGGAACCGAGCTCACTTTCAAGGCCCCTTGCGAGGGCCTTAAGAGTGAGATTGTAGCCGATTATTGCCGTAGCGGCCGCCAACAACAGCGTTGGTATAATAACGATTGCCAAAAGCTTTTGAGAAATAACATTTTTAACTGTATGAGTATCAGACATCATTACCTCCAAAAAACTCTTATTTGAATCATTATACCATATTTATACCTATCCGGCCTGCGAAGCAAGCTTTTCAAGTTCGCGTCCTACTGAGTCGACAGTTTCAAGGATCAGTGTAGTGGAAGCAGAAATCTGCTCTGTGGAAGCGGCAAGATTTTGGGTCCTTGAGTTTACGCTGTTAACAATATCGAGAAGCTTTGAGATATTCTCAACCATAGCATCAACAGCCACCTTGATAGCATTATTGTTTACTGCGGTACCTTCGGCGGTAGCCCTTGAATCGGAAGCGAGGTGGTTGATCTCATCTGCTACAACCGCAAAGCCTCTTCCCGCTTCTCCGGCTCTGGCCGCTTCAATGGAAGCGTTAAGCGCCAGCAGATTTGTCTGAGATGCAATATCAACAACTCTTTCGTTACTGCTCTGCAATTCCTGAAGAGCTTCAAGTATACCGCCCATAGATGTTTTCATGGTCTGGCAGAATTCCTCGACATTTCCGACATCCTGCGAGATACCTGTGCTCTCCTGGGCATTCATATCATTTCCGCCTACCATCTCGTCAATGGACTGTCTTAAAGTATCAAAGTTTTCGTTTACTACCCTGATAGTCTCAAAAAGAGCCTGCTTTTGGCTGTCAAGCCTCTCTCTTTCTTCAACGACCAGTGACTGGGCGTTCTCACGTTCTTCTTCAACGAGTCCCTTAAGATAGTGAACGCAATTGTCTTTATGGTTGAAACCGTTAAAGATGGCCGTTGCCATATCTTTACAGGTATCATATCCGCAACATGAACAGTTGATATTTCTGGACTCTTCATCCTTCTTCATCATATCGTTAAAGATACGGTCAAGATCGGCGTTCGAAGGAGTCTTGATAGGACAGCTCTTCGATTTATCGGTATATTTTCTCAGATAATCGTCGAGATTAAGATTTGCAAACTGCTTATTTAATGCAGCAAGCCTCTTTTCCGGGGTATTGTTCTTAGCCCAGACTCCCTTCTTCCCGCTTGTTTTAACGGATTCTCTGATATTTAAGAGAGCGTAAAGCGCATCATCCGTCTCGGATATTTCGGGATCGGTACCGGTTCCGCAGATACAGCCGCTCTCGCAGTTTAGTGCATCAATAAACAGATATGGTGTCTTTTTTGAAGAAATCCTGTTCTTGTTCTCCTTAAGGAAATTGTACATCCTCTTCTCGCCCTCGATCTGGCGGATAAATACGCTTTCGCCGAGAAGCCAGTAAACATTTTCCTTAAGTCCGCCGGGTGTGGGATAGATGGAGCCAAGTCCGTACTCAATCTCATCACTGCAGGGCGCACCTTTTATATTATTCTTACGTACATATTCCATAAGATGGTCGAAAGTTACGTTATAAGAAATGTATCCCTTATTATTGGGATCGTCGATCTCCATCTTTTTAGCTATACAGGGGCTGATAAATGCAAGTTTATCCGTAATACCCATCTGCTTCTTCGCATAGATGGCAGTACACATCATAGGGCTTTGTACGGGGAAAAGATTCGGGATAAGTTCAGGCATATACCTTTCGATATATCCTACAACAGCGGGGCAGGGCTGAGAAATGCCCCCAAGGAAGTTATTTTTCTGAATGTAGTTGATGTAGCCCCAAGTAGTAATATCCGCGCCAAAGGATACGCTTATAAATCGCTTTACGCCTAAAGCCTTTAAGCCGCCCAGCACAGATTCATATTCATCCGGGTAATTTGCCTTGAATGCAGGAGCGATAAGTACAGAAATGTTTTCGCCCTTTTTAAGGTCTTCGAAGAACTTATTCGTATCATCAAGAAACTCTCTGGCGCCATGCATGCAGACGTCAAAGCAGGCACCGCAGGCTATGCATCTGTCACCGTCAACATCGATCCGAGACTTTCCGTTTTCGTCAGCTTCTTCAGATACGCAAGCACCCATGGCACTGCAGACACTGATACATTTGTTACATCCAACGCAATTCTCATTGGTAAAGACAAGTCCGTTTCCTAACATATTCTACTCCTATCCACCTTTTCGTTCCCAAATAAAAGGTAAAATTTTATCAACAACATGATTATAGCACCAAATGCAATCAAATAGTTTACAAAATTCCGGAAAATTGTTATTGAATTCGGACAAATTAAGCGAATAAATTAAAGATTCCGAAGAAAAGACTCCCTTTTGGGCAATAAAAAGGGG